>NZ_BAAKGN010000032.1:0-6230 GCF_059704265.1 Secundilactobacillus sp. MJ173 | reverse complement strand
CATTTTTCTTAAGTAGACAAAATAAGCATCCCCCAATCAAATGGGAGATGCTTATTTTAGTAGGCGTTATTTTTGTTTATAGATTGAACGTGGAATACCATAACGGGAATGGCTCCAAGTGCGTTGTAACCATGGCACGAACCAGATGTCCAAACCAAACGTTCGGCCGGAACCATTCAGTAACGCAAAGGCCACAAACATAATCCAGCTGGCTGGCCAAGTATGAACGAGGAATAGAAATCCCAAGATGACCAAGAAGTTTGCGCACCAGGTTGCCAAGCCAAAGAAGATCAAAGCACCCAGCACTAATTCGATGGTGCCCATCGTTGGGGATAAGCTTGTCATCCAGCCAGCGGTGCCACCCATATTACTCATACCATCAAGAAATAAACCCAGTCCGAAGAATAAGCGTAGTGGCAATGACCAAAGTACGTTGGTATTCGTTGCGGTATTACTACCTAGAACCGTGCGTTTATTTTCGGTCTTAAAGATCTCGTCCATCAAGTACTTCCACATGGCATAACCAGAGCGAATCCGCATGAAGTACAGCAGGTTGCCACCGTGCTTCATGCAGGTGGCAATCCAGCCACGAATCCGTTTGCCACCGAAGACCTGAGCAATGCCATAACGGTAGCCAAACGAAACCATGAAGCCCATATTCTTGTCCTTAAAGGCCTCGTAACTAGAACCGCCATTAATGTCCTCTGCAACGTTATGCGCTACTACATAGGCCTCAAATTCGGCTTCCTGAGCTGTTTGAGGGACGGCACGCTCAGCACCTTCCTCAGTCGCGTTGGCATCGTCACCAGCAACGTAAATACTCTTATCTTCAAATCCTTGCGCCTGAAGATACTTATTAGTGATTAAACGGCCACCGCGACCGGACTCAATACCAAATTCATCGGCCGTGTGGTTAGTCTTAACGCCGGCGGTCCAAATCAAAGTTTCTGTAGCGATGGGATCTTGCTCTTTGATTTCAACTGAATCGGGGTTAACGGCCGTAATTGCAGATGACACGCGCACCTCGATGCCGTTATCCTTGATATACTTTTCAGCATGGGCAGCGTTAGTTCGGTCAAGCATATTGATGATGGTTGGCGCCGCCTCAACCAAGATGACTTTGATTTCATCTTCATCGATTCGGTAGCGTTTAGCAAGGACTTTCCGGTAATCAATCAGTTCGCCAATGGTTTCTGCACCGGTGAAGCCTGAACCACAGACCGCAATGGTGAGCATGGCTTGACGTTTTTTAGGGTCATGTTCCGCAGCACCACGACGAACCACGTCGTCTAAGTGCGTGCGCAGCCGAATGGCATCCTCCATGGACCAGAGGGTATAGCCGTTTTCCTTCACACCCGGTGTACCGAAATCATTAGGTTCCCCGCCTAAACTAATGACCAGGCTATCGAAAGGATACTCGCTGTTTTCACCGATCACCTTTTTGTTATCTTTATCCACTTGGGTGACGTTGTCGGTAACTAGCTTGACGTTCTTAGCATGATTGAATAAGTGCTGTAAATCGTATTGAACTGCGTCAGGCGCTACCCGTTCCGTGGCCACTTCGTGAAGCTCGGTCAAGTAGGTGAAGTATGAATGGCGATCGATTAACGTAATCGTCACGTCAGCGTTAGATTTAAATCGTTTTGCAAGCTTCTTCGTTGTTAATACCCCAGCAAAGCCTGCACCAACGACAACAATGTTTTTTGTCATTGATATACCTCCTCAAGTAAAAATGAAAGCGTTCTCCTACTTATCTAATTATAGGCTAGATAATTGAGCATTCCAAATGATAAACCCGCGTTTTATTAAAAAAATGCTTGTGAAAGTATCAATGTAGGGGCAAGATTTGTTATAATGACGTGTGAATTTCGAAAAACGGAGAAAATAAAAAAATGGCCATTATTCAAGTTGAACATTTAAATTATCAATATAGTAATACCGATATCAAAGCGATTGATGACGTTAGCTTTGAAATCCAGGCTGGCGACTGGGTGGCCATCGTCGGTCATAACGGTAGCGGGAAGAGTACGCTGGCTAAACTGCTGATTGGGCTGATGGCGGCTGATTCTGGCAAAATCACCATTGACGGGCAAGTACTGACTCCGGACACGGTGTGGCAAATTAGAGAAAAAGTTGGGATGGTCTTCCAAAACCCCGACAATCAGTTTGTGGGCGCGACGGTAGCTGACGACGTGGCCTTTGGGATGGAGAACCGTTCCATTGACCGCGATACCATGGTGACCAAAGTAGATGAAGCACTGAAACAGGTGGACATGCTGGCGTATAAGAACCGCGAACCTGCTAACCTTTCTGGTGGTCAAAAACAGCGGGTGGCCTTGGCTGGTATTATTGCCATTGCCCCGAAAATCCTCATTTTAGACGAAGCCACCAGCATGCTGGACCCGCGAGGCCGACAGGAAATCTTGGCTGTTATCCAGCAGCTTAAAGCGCAACTGAACTTAACGGTGCTTTCCATCACTCACGACATTGACGAGGCAGCTAGTGCGGATCGGCTAGTGGTCATCGACGACGGGCACTTTGTGGAGGAGGCAACTCCAGAGGAACTGTTCAGTCACGGTCAGCAGCTAGTCGAGATGGGGCTTGATGTTCCGCTTTCCGAAAAGGTCAAAGACGCATTACAGGAACGCCACATTGCGGTTCCGCAATCTTATTTAGACGAAAGGGGCTTAGTCGATTGGCTACGGAGATCAAGTTTGAACAAGTAAATTATTGGTATCAGGCTGGGACACCCTTCGCTGTGCAAGCCCTGAAGAATATTGATCTGCATATCATACCGGGGTCCTTTACAGCGGTGGTGGGTCAAACTGGTAGTGGTAAATCGACCATGATTCAGCACCTAAACGCGTTGTTAAAGCCTTCTGCCGGAACGGTAACCATTGGCGACCAAGTGATCACCAATGAAACCAACAATAAACATTTAAAACCGCTACGTAAAAAGGTAGGCATGGTGTTTCAGTTTCCTGAAAACCAGTTATTTGAAGAAACGGTGCTCAAAGATATTGCGTTTGGCCCGCAGAACTTTGGCGTTTCTGAAGCGGATGCGATCGTGCTTGCTAAACGGATGGCAGCAGAAGTCGGGTTAGATGAAGCGTTACTCAGCCGCTCGCCCTTTGATCTCTCCGGTGGTCAGATGCGACGGGTAGCGATTGCTGGCGTGCTGGCTTTAGAACCAGAAGTGCTGGTGTTGGATGAGCCTACTGCTGGTTTGGATCCCCGTGGCCGTTTGGAAATTATGCAGCTGGTCACGCGTCTGCGGGAAGAACAAGGGTTGACCATTGTGCTCATTACCCATCAAATGGATGACGTGGCAAACTACGCGGACCACGTGCTGGTCATGGGTCATGGTGAACTGATCAAGCAGGGTTCACCGCGAGAGATTTTCAGCGACCCCGAGTGGCTGGAAGCTCATCAACTGGGCTTGCCATCTGCCACCAAGTTTGCTTACGACCTCCAGCGGGCTGGGTTTCAGTTTGACACCATGCCGCTGACCGTTGCCGAATTGGCTGATCAGCTGGCGCCTCAGTTACCAAAGGGGGCGGACAGTCATGAATAAGGTCATGTTTGGCCGGTTTATTCCCGGACATTCTTGGGTTCATCGCATGGATCCTCGGGCTAAATTAGTGTTGAGTTTTCTGTACATTGCGGTAGTCTTCTTTGCCAATAATTTTTGGACATATCTGATCATGACCGTGCTGTTACTGGCCTCGGTGGCTGCTTCTGCCATACCGTTAAAAGTTTATATTCGTGGTTTATTGCCCTTATTTTGGCTAATGATTTTTACCGTCTTAATTCAAGTATTCTTTGGTGCAGGCGGTCACGTTTACTGGCAGTGGGGCTGGCTGGTGGTCAGTCAAAACGGTTTGAATAGCGCTGGTTTGATCCTAATGCGTTTCGTGTTGATCATCTTGGTTTCCACCATCTTGACTTTTACCACTGAACCGCTGGAAATTGCGGATGGGATTGAGTCACTGCTGAGCCCGTTGCGGAAAGTTCATTTTCCAGTAGCGACGCTGGCACTGATGCTATCGTTAGCGTTACGGTTTGTGCCAACCTTGATGGATGAAGCCGAAAAGATCATGAATGCCCAGCGTTCTCGTGGGGTCGACTTTGGCGAAGGCGGTTTGCGGCAACGAATCAAGACTATCGTGCCGATTCTGATCCCGTTGTTCGTGAACGCGTTTAACCGGGCGATTGAAATCTCTACAGCTATGGAGGCTCGCGGCTACCAGGACGGTGAAAACCGCACCAAGTACCGGCAGTTGAAGTGGCAAGGCGTGGACACAGCATCGCTGGTGATTTACGTGGTCAGTTTAGGTGCGGTCATCGCACTACGTTATCTTAGTTGAGAGGAATAATTTTTTTGAGATATAAAATTACATTAGCCTATGACGGCACTAACTTCGCGGGCTTTCAACGCCAACCGCATAAGCGGACCATTGAAAGCGAACTAACGCGGGTGGTCAATAAAATGGCCAAAAATCCCACACCAGCCATCGTGGTTTACGGTTCCGGCCGAACGGATGCTGGCGTGCACGCCTTAGGGCAAGTGGTTCACTTTGATATGCCGTATGATTTAACGGCTGAAAACATGCGTAAGGGGCTGAATTCCATGTTGCCTGTGGATATGGAGGTTCTGCATGTTGATATCGTTAGCGACGATTTTCACGCCCGTTATGACGTTTCTGGTAAGCGGTACGTGTATCGCATGGATCTAGGGGAGTTTCGAAACCCCTTCAAGCGTAATTACACAGGCCACTGGAAGTTTCCAGTAGACGTAGATCGTATCAACCAAGCGGCTCAAGATTTGATCGGTGAGCACGACTTTACTAGCTTCGTGGCGTCTGGATCTTCAGCTCGGACCTACTTCCGAACGATTTATGAAGCTGGATGCCGTTTAGATAAAGCCAACAACGAGCTGGTGTTTGAGTTTTATGGTAACGGCTTTCTTTATAACCAGGTGCGCATCATGGTGGGGGTATTGGTTGAAATCGGGTCTGGTACTCGGCCGGTGGATGACATTCAAAACCTGTACCGCATTAATGACCGACGTGCTGCTCGGCGAACGGTGCCGGCCAGTGGGCTGTATCTGAAACACGTCTACTATGAAGGCGATGATCCGGAGCATCCCACAAAGCTGCCGAAACATCAGCGCTGAGATTTCACAATAAAGAAAACAAATTTGGAAAACCCTTGACTTAAGGGGCAGAAATTTGTACTATGTTAATTGGTATTGTTTGCCCCACGATAAGCCCCGGAAACTTGTTAACGGATGTCAAACAAACACTGAAATTGGAGGAAAATAATCGTGCGTACAACATATATGGCTAAACCAGGTGACGTGGATCGCAAGTGGTACGTGGTTGATGCAACTGATGTTCCTTTGGGACGTCTTGCTTCAGCTGTCGCAAACATCTTACGTGGTAAGAATAAGCCAACGTTCACCCCAAATGTAGATACTGGTGATCACGTGATTGTGATCAATGCTTCGAAAGTTGCTTTAACGGGTAAGAAGGCTTCACGGAAGATCTATTACCATCATACGAACCATCCAGGTGGTTTAAAGCAACGCACTGCTGGTGATTTTCGTGCAAATGACCCAGAAAAGCTGATTGAAACTTCTGTTAAGGGTATGCTTCCTCATACTTCATTAGGTCACAAGATCGGCTTGAAGCTTCACGTTTACGCTGGCGACCAACATGACAATGCTGCTCAAAAGCCTGAAGTTTTAGACATCACTAACCTAATTTAAGGAGGAATTCAAATTGGCTCAAGTACAATATCGCGGCACTGGCCGTCGTAAAGACTCAGTAGCTCGGGTACGTTTAGTACCAGGTACTGGTAAAATCATGATGAATGACAAAGCAATTGAAGATTACATTCCATTCGCTAACTTGCGTGAAGTGGTTGTTCAACCATTCAACGTTACTGAAACTCTAGGCAACTACGATGTTTTAGCAAACGTTAATGGTGGTGGCTTCTCAGGACAAGCCGGCGCTGTTCGTCACGGTATCGCCCGTGCATTGCTCGAAGTAGACCCAGATTTTCGTGGTCCCCTCAAGCGTGCCGGTCTGTTAACTCGTGATGCACGTATGAAAGAACGTAAGAAGCCAGGTCTCAAGAAGGCTCGTAAGGCTGCTCAATTCTCAAAGCGTTAATATACTCGTTATATTGCGTTCAAAAGGAACACCTTTTCCATGTGGAGGGAAGGG
>NZ_BAAKGN010000031.1:0-527 GCF_059704265.1 Secundilactobacillus sp. MJ173 | reverse complement strand
GTAAACGTACCGGGCTTAAAGTTATCAGCAGTCAACGCGTAATTGCCATTAGCTGCTTGGACTTTCGCTTGGCCGTCCGCGTTCAAGCTAACCGTGTAAGTCCCGACATTTTCAGGAACACCGTCAACTGCGTGGTTCTTGCTATCAATGAAACTGAAATCGGCATTAGTCAAATCAGTTGCGGCATTGAGCTTATCGCCATAAGTCAAATCAAAGTTTGGATCTTTATCACCGTAAACTTTTGTTTGGTCATTAACCTTGGCTTCAGTTGTGACATCATCTTTTGTCGTAGATTTAGCCGTGATTGTAAACGTACCGGACTTAAAGTTATCAGCAGTCAACGCGTAATTGCCGTTAGCTGCTTGTACTTTAGCTTGCCCGTCTGCGTTCAGGCTAACCGTGTAAGTCCCGACATTCTCGGGAACACCGTCAACTGCGTGGTTCTCGCTATCAATGAAACTGAAGTCGGCGTTCGTCAAGTCAGTTGGAGCAGTTAGCTTATCGCCATAGGTTAAATCAAAGTTTGG
>NZ_BAAKGN010000030.1:0-31959 GCF_059704265.1 Secundilactobacillus sp. MJ173 | reverse complement strand
AACCAGTATCACCATGCGGGTGTGGCGGAACTGGCAGACGCGCTAGATTTAGGTTCTAGTGTCTTACGACGTGGGGGTTCGAGTCCCTTCACCCGCATTACATTTAAATAGCAACATTCACTTTCGCCGACTTAGCTCAGTTGGCAGAGCATCTCACTAGTAATGAGGAGGTCGGAGGTTCGAATCCTCTAGTCGGCATTGTGCGGAAGTAGTTCAGTGGTAGAACATCACCTTGCCATGGTGGGGGTCGCGGGTTCGAATCCCGTCTTCCGCTTTTAACGTTTGTTCCTGCCGGGGTGGCGGAATTGGCAGACGCACAGGACTTAAAATCCTGCGGTCAGTGATGACCGTACCGGTTCGATCCCGGTCCTCGGCATTTTTAATTTAATATTATTTTGCACCCATAGCGCAACTGGATAGAGTGTCTGACTACGAATCAGAAGGTTGTAGGTTCGACTCCTACTGGGTGCATTTTTGTTGCTTTCATACAACAAACGGGAAGTAGCTCAGCTTGGTAGAGCACTACGTTCGGGACGTAGGGGTCGCAGGTTCAAATCCTGTTTTCCCGATTTACGACCGAACGTTGGGGGTCATCAGAAATGATGACCTCTTTTTTTGTGCGGTGATCCTAGCACCTAAGCAGATCAGGTGGTATTCCCATAGTTTCAAGGGGCTATCACCTGATTTTGTTTAGATGGCCGAAATCTGATTTGTGCAGCTGAATTTGACTCATAGACTCTTCGCATGAGGCTTTAACGGGAGTTTTATTGACGAATGCTTTATAATGGAGATAGCCAAATAAATAATTTGAAGTATTAGTCGTGAGGTCCAAAAAACCTTTATTATAGGTAGAAACTTTTTCGGTTTGAAAAAAATTGATCATTTGGGCGATAAATTAAAGTTTAAACCTTTGCAATTTCACCAAACATTCGTATAATGAAAGTCAACATTAGTCAAACATGATTGCTAAGTTGGTGAATGGAGGGAGTAGCGTGCAAAATCAAAATATTTCCGATATTATTGAGCAGTACCTGAAGGAGATTTTGTCGGATACGGAGCACGTGGAAATTCGCCGATCTGAAGTTGCGGATTTGTTCAATGTGGTGCCGTCACAAATTAACTATGTGATTAAGACCCGGTTTACCTTATCCAACGGTTATTTAGTGGAGAGTAAACGAGGCGGTGGCGGCTATATTCGAATCGAAAAGGTTAACCTATTAGATGATACCGATGTTTTAGATTCATTGATTGAAACAATTGGTGATTCAATTGGGCAACGTGATGGTTATGCCGTGGTTCAGGGACTTTATGAGAGTGGTGTGATTGGCCGAAGAGAGGCTAACATTATTTTAACCATCTTGAGTAAGGATACCTTGCAAATGGAAAACCGTGCGGAAGAGAACGGCTTGAGGGCGCGTATTTTAGTGAGTATCTTAAAACATCTACGCTATGAGAGCTAAGAAAGTGAGGAAATTACATGGATAATCTTTTTACCCCCAGTGCAAAGAGCGTCTTGGCATTAGCCCAAGAACAGGCGAAGTACTTTAAGCACCAAGCTGTTGGCACAGAGCACTTACTTTTAGCACTCACAATTGAAAAAAATGGGATTGCAAACAAGGTGTTACAGCAATTTTCCATTAGTGAAGATGATGTGCGTGAAGAAATTGAACGCTTCACAGGTTATGGCACCCTTAATAACGTTGATAAGGATACCTATTTGCCATATTCACCAAAGGCAAAGGACATGCTTTCCGTTGCTGGCGAAGAAGCTAAGCGAATTGGTGCCACGAAGATTGGCACGGAACATTTATTGCTTGCCTTACTGAGCGATGAAACGATTCTTTCCTCACGAATTTTAATGAATTTAAACATTGATTTAGCTCAGGCACGCAAGGTAATCTTGCGTAAGCTGGGCGTTACTGAAAACCAGGATAAGCGCCGCAGTCAACGTGGACGCAAGCAACAGGGCGGCACGCCTACATTGGATTCATTGGCACGTGATTTAACTCAGTTAGCACGTGACGACCGGATGGATCCAACGGTTGGCCGTAACAACGAAGTTCGGCGTGTGATTCAGATTTTGAGTCGCCGGACGAAGAATAATCCGGTTCTGATTGGCGAGCCCGGCGTTGGTAAAACTGCCATTGCTGAAGGCTTAGCACAACGGATCGTTAAGGGCGATGTCCCAGAAGACATGCAAAACAAGCGGTTAATGGCGCTGGATATGGGCTCATTAGTTGCTGGTACTAAGTATCGTGGTGAATTCGAAGACCGCTTGAAGAAAGTAATCGAAGAAATCTACAACGATGGTGAAGTGATTCTCTTCATTGATGAATTACACACCTTGATTGGTGCCGGTGGTGCTGAAGGGGCCATCGATGCCTCAAACATTTTGAAGCCTGCTTTAGCACGTGGCGAACTTCAAACAATCGGTGCAACGACGCTTGATGAATACCAAAAGTACATCGAGTCTGATGCTGCCCTTGAACGGCGGTTTGCAACTGTTCAAGTTGACGAACCGACTGAAGACGAAACCATTGAGATTTTGAAGGGGTTACGTCCGCGGTACGAACAACATCACAAGGCTAACATTACTGATGATGCGTTGGAGCAAGCCGTTAAGTTATCGACTCGCTACATTACAGACCGTTACTTACCTGATAAGGCAATTGATTTGATGGATGAAGCAGCTGCCAAGGTTCGTATCAGTCAGATGGACAAGCCAAATAACCAGACTAAGCAGGAAGCCAAACTTTCAGATTTGTCTGATCAACGTGAAGCTGCCATTCTTGATCAGCGTTTTGAAGAAGCTGCCAAGATTCGCGAACAGGAAATTGCGTTGAAGGATAAGCTGGATAAGAAGGCTGAGAAACAAGCTGAAGCTGGTAAGAAGTACAGCTTGAATGTCACTGGCGAAGACGTCGCTGAAGTGGTTTCAGAGTGGACTGGCGTACCAACGACGCAACTTAACCGAACTGAACAAGAACGGTTAGTTAACCTGGAAGGTATTTTGCACAAACGGGTGGTTGGCCAAGAGGAAGCTGTTTCCGCAGTTTCTCGAGCTATTCGTCGAGCCCGTTCTGGTTTGAAAGATCCGAACCGGCCAATTGGTTCATTCATGTTCTTGGGTCCTACTGGTGTTGGGAAGACTGAACTTGCTAAGGCTTTGGCTGAAGCAATGTTTGGTTCTGAAGACAACATGATCCGGGTTGATATGAGTGAATACATGGAGAAGTACTCAACTAGTCGTTTGATTGGTTCAGCACCTGGTTACGTGGGCTACGATGAAGGTGGCCAATTAACTGAGAAAGTTCGTCAAAAACCATACTCAGTTGTCTTATTTGATGAAGTTGAAAAAGCTCACCCGGACGTCTTTAATCTGTTGCTTCAAGTTCTGGATGACGGCTATTTAACTGATTCGAAGGGGCGTAAAGTTGACTTTAGAAACACCATTTTGATCATGACCTCGAACTTGGGTGCAACCAGACTACGGGATGAAAAGACCGTGGGCTTCGCTGCTAAAGATAAGTCCGGCGACTACGCTGCTATGGCGGATACCATTCGGGAAACGTTGAAGCAGAGTTTCCGGCCAGAGTTTTTGAACCGGATCGATGAAGTGGTTATTTTCCACAGCCTTGTAAAGAAGGAACTTCACCAAATCGTCAAGTTGATGGCTAAAACGGTGACTGATCGTGTTAAGGCTCAAGGCATCGATATTAAGATTACACCGGCTGCAATCGATGTGATTGCGGATGCCGGGTTCGATCCTGAGTACGGTGCACGGCCGATTCGTCGGGCATTACAGACTAAAGTGGAAGATCGCTTGAGTGAAGCGATGCTTTCGGGTGAAATTAAGACGGGTAACATGGTCACTTTAGGTGCCAGTCGCGGTAAGATTACCGTTAATGTTAAACAACCAGAAAAGGCCGAAACTAAGACCAACGAAACTGTTGGCAGTAAGTAAGGCTATCGGATAAACGCAAACAGGCTGATGGATTGTCTTTGTTGACGATTCATCAGCCTGTTTTTTATGTCATCTCAACCAGTATCATTACCGTAACAGGGGGATTCGTGATAAAATGGTAATCAGATAAAATACGGTCAACTGGAAGGGATAGTAGATGATTTGAAAAGAGAAGTGCAATTAGCAAAGACGCATCAGGCCATTCTAGACGCTGCTCGAAACCTCTTTTTGTCTCGGGGTTACCAGGGGACTTCCACACGGGATATTGCGAAAATTGTTGGGATTACTCAGCCGGCACTTTATCATCATTTTGCCGACAAAGACGTGCTTTTTTTACAGGTGATCGAAACGGTCGGACTTGAAATCAAGTCGGACATCGATGCGATTAATCAGCAGGGGGCTGCTGTGGCAGCTGATGAGCGGCTGGTTAAGATTACCCAGGTACTCACTGACAAGCATCCGCGGGACATCTTTACGGTGATTCATTCCAGCTTTGCCGACCTTAAGCCAGAAAATATGCGGCAGATGGGAACGATTTTTCAAGAGGATTACGTGACGCCCATTGAAACCTATTTTAAGAGTGCGGATGTTAAATTACGGCAAGGAATTCGGCCAACAGAAGCTGCTGAGTTTTATATTACCAGTTTGAGTCCACTATTCAGCAAGTTCCATCGCATCGGTGGCGTCAGCATGACCGAGGAAGAACACATTCGATTATTATTAGATTTTATTTTGCATGGTTTGGTGTCTGAAAAGGCATAACCAGTTGACAACTTAATCAGTAGCAGGTATACTATCTGCAGTATGTAACTGTGAACTGAAATGAATCGTTGCGATATATTGTCCGTAACGGCTCTCATAAAAACCAAAAGTAAGAACTTGATTTCTTATTTTTGGATTTTTTTTGCCAAAAAACCGGTGAGAATACGTTTTCATTTGAAATGTAATCAAACTGTAATATTTGGTTCAGTCCGCTGAATAAAATGGAGAGGTGAACAACTTGGCAGGACACTTGGTTAAATATGGCAAGCACCGGACCCGACGAAGCTACGCACGGATTAAGGAAGTTTTGGATCTTCCTAACTTGATTGAGATCCAAAAGAATTCGTACCAGTGGTTTCTAGATGAAGGCCTTAAGGACATGTTCGATGACATTATGCCTATCGAAGATTTCCAAGGCAATCTTTCATTGGAGTTCGTTGATTACCAGTTACTGGAACCAAAATATACCGTTGACGAAGCAAGAGAGCACGATGCCAACTTCTCGGCACCATTACATGTCACTTTACGGTTAACCAATCATGAGACTGGCGAAATTAAATCCCAAGATGTTTTCTTCGGCGATTTTCCACTGATGACAGAACAAGGGACGTTTATTATTAACGGTGCCGAACGGGTTATCGTTTCTCAATTAGTCCGTTCCCCAGGCGTTTATTACAATAAAGAAACTGACAAAAACGGTCGTACGATTTACGGTGCCACTGTCATTCCTAACCGGGGTGCATGGCTGGAATTTGAAACTGATGCTAAGGGCTTATCATACGTTCGGATCGACCGGACTCGTAAGATCCCAATGACCGAACTAGTTCGGGCTTTAGGCTTCGGTTCAGATGACGAAATCATCAAGATGTATGGTGATAACGACAGTCTTTCTGCAACCTTGGAAAAGGATGTTCACAAAAACAGCGAGGATTCACGTGTTGAAGAGGCCTTAAAGGACATCTACGAACGTCTACGTCCAGGCGAACCTAAGACTGCTGACTCATCACGGAGCTTGTTGACAGCTCGTTTCTTCGATCCAAAGCGTTATGATATGGCGCCTGTTGGTCGTTACAAGACAAACAAGAAGCTGGTTTTGAAGAACCGGTTGCTTGGTTTGACCTTAGCTGAAACCTTAGCTGACCCAGATACTGGTGAAGTGTTGGCTTCTAAGGGCGACTTGATCGATAAAGATCTGTTGAAGAATTTGACCCCATACCTTGACCGTGAAGACTTTAAGACGGTAACTTACACGCCTTCAGACGAAGCGGTTGTCACTGAACCAGTGACGTTGCAGACCATCATGGTGCAATCACCTGATGATCCAGAACGTGCTATTCCAGTGATCGGTAATGGTCACATTGATTTGAAGTACAAACATATTACACCTGCTGATATTTTGGCTGCTGTTAACTACTTCTTTGATTTACAAGATGGTATTGGCAACACCGATGATATCGATCACTTGGGTAACCGTCGGATTCGTTCTGTGGGTGAATTACTGCAGAACCAATTCCGGATCGGTTTATCACGGATGGAACGTGTTGTCCGTGAACGGATGTCAATTCAAGATGCCACAACTGTGACACCACAACAATTGATCAACATTCGGCCAGTTGTTGCTTCAATCAAAGAATTCTTCGGTTCATCACAACTGTCACAATTCATGGACCAAACCAACCCATTGGGTGAATTAACGCATAAGCGTCGTCTTTCAGCCCTTGGACCTGGTGGTTTGACTCGTGACCGTGCCGGTTATGAAGTCCGTGACGTTCACTATACCCATTACGGCCGGATGTGCCCAATTGAAACCCCTGAAGGTCCTAACATTGGTTTGATCAACAGTCTTTCCAGTTATGCTCGGATCAACAAGTATGGCTTTATTGAAACGCCATACCGTCGTGTTTCATGGACCACTCATAAGGTTACCGATAAGATCGATTACCTGACGGCCGATGAAGAAGATAATTACGTTGTTGCACAAGCTAACTCACCATTAAACGATGATGGTTCATTCGTTAACGATGTGGTTATGGCTCGTGCAAAATCAGAAAACATTGAAACCAGCATCGAAAACGTCGATTACATGGACGTTTCGCCTAAGCAAGTTGTGTCGGTCGCTACGGCCTGCATTCCTTTCTTGGAAAACGATGACTCAAACCGTGCGTTGATGGGTGCCAACATGATGCGTCAAGCTGTTCCTTTGCTTGATCCTCACTCACCATTGATCGGTACTGGTATTGAATATAAAGCTGCCCATGATTCTGGGGTTGCCTTGCTTTGCAAGCAACCAGGGACAGTTGAATACGTTGATGCTCGTGAAATTCGTGTTCGTCGCGAAGACGGTGCATTAGACACTTACAAGTTAATGAAGTTCCAACGTTCTAACGGTGGTAAGAACTACAACCAGCGTCCAATCGTTAAAGTCGGCGATAAAGTTGGCCCTGACGAAGTAATCGCTGATGGACCATCAATGGAAGATGGCGAATTGGCATTAGGCCAAAACCCATTAGTTGCTTTCATGACTTGGCAAGGTTACAACTTCGAAGATGCCATCGCCATTAGCGAACGATTAGTTACTGACGATGTCTACACTTCTATTCATATTGAAGAATACGAATCAGAAGCACGTGATACTAAGCTTGGACCTGAAGAAATCACTCGTGAAATCCCTAACGTTGGGGAAGATGCACTGAAGAACCTTGACGAAGAAGGTATTATTCGGATTGGTGCTGAAGTCCATGATGGTGACATCTTAGTTGGTAAAGTAACGCCTAAAGGTGTGACTGAATTATCAGCTGAAGAACGTTTGCTTCACGCAATCTTTGGTGAAAAGGCGCGTGAAGTTCGTGATACTTCACTTAAGGTGCCTCATGGTGGCGGCGGTATCATCCAGAATGTCCGGATTTTCACTCGTGAAAACGGTGATGAGTTATCTCCAGGCGTTAACAAGATGGTCCGTGTCTACATCGCTCAAAAGCGTAAGCTGCAAGTGGGTGACAAGATGGCCGGCCGTCATGGTAACAAGGGGACTGTTTCCGTTGTTATCCCTCAAGAAGATATGCCATATATGCCAGATGGTACCCCAATCGATATCATGTTGAGTCCAATGGGTGTGCCTTCCCGTATGAACATCGGGCAAGTGCTCGAAATTCACTTGGGAATGGCTGCTCGTAAGCTTGGCATTCACATTTCAACCCCTGTCTTTGATGGTGCACAAGATGAAGATATCTGGGCTGCTGTTAAGGAAGCCGGTATGGCTGATGATGCCAAGACTGTTCTGTATGATGGTCGGACCGGTGAACCATTTGACAAGCGTGTTGCCGTTGGTGTGATGCACTACATGAAACTGGCCCACATGGTTGACGATAAGATTCATGCACGTTCAATCGGACCTTACTCATTAGTTACCCAACAACCACTTGGTGGTAAAGCACAATTTGGTGGCCAACGTTTTGGTGAAATGGAAGTTTGGGCACTTGAAGCTTATGGTGCTGCTTACACCCTGCAAGAAATCTTGACTTACAAGTCAGATGACGTTGTTGGTCGTGTTAAGACTTACGAAGCCATTGTTAAAGGCGAACCAATTCCTAAGCCAGGTGTTCCTGAATCCTTCCGTGTGTTGGTTAAGGAATTACAATCATTGGGTCTGGACATGAAGGTTCTAGGCTCTGATAACAAAGAAATCGAACTGCGCGATATGGACGACGAAGATGACGACGTAGTGAACGTTGACGCTTTGAGTAAGTTCGCACAGCAACAAGAAGAACAAAAGAAGGCTACTGAGGCTAAAGAAGCTCAGGCAGCTAGCAAAGATGAAGCTGACACTAACGCTAAAGATTAATTAAAGGGAGGTCGATCCATTGGTCGATGTCAATAAGTTCGAAAGCATGCAAATTGGACTTGCATCGCCTGACAAGATTCGGAGCTGGTCATATGGCGAAGTTAAGAAGCCAGAAACCATCAACTACCGAACTCTAAAGCCAGAAAAAGACGGACTGTTCGATGAACGTATCTTTGGCCCAACCAAAGACTGGGAATGTGCTTGTGGTAAGTACAAGCGGATTCGTTACAAGGGCGTTGTTTGTGACCGTTGTGGCGTTGAAGTTACCCGTTCTAAAGTTCGTCGTGAACGTATGGGACACATTGAATTAGCTGCACCAGTTACTCATATCTGGTATTTCAAGGGTATTCCAAGCCGGATGGGTCTCGTGTTGGACATGAGCCCACGTTCACTTGAAGAGATTATCTACTTCGCTTCATACGTTGTGCTTGAACCAGGCAATACACCACTTGAAAAGAAACAGTTGCTTTCTGAACGTGAATATCGTGAAAAGAAAGCTGAGTATGGTAATGGGTTCACTGCCGAAATGGGTGCTGAAGCCATTAAGAAGTTACTCCGCGATGTTGATTTAACTAAAGAAGTGACTGAACTCAAGGAAGCTTTGAAGGAAGCTACTGGCCAAAAGCGGACGCGTGCCGTTCGTCGTTTGGACATTTTGGAAGCCTTCGTTACTTCTGGTAACAAGCCGGAGTGGATGGTTATGGATACCATTCCAGTTATTCCACCTGACTTACGGCCAATGGTTCAATTGGAAGGTGGCCGTTTCGCCACTTCTGACTTGAACGATTTGTACCGTCGAGTTATCAACCGTAACAACCGTCTCAAGCGTTTGTTAGATCTTCATGCACCTGGAATCATCGTTCAAAACGAAAAGCGGATGCTTCAAGAAGCCGTTGATGCTTTGATTGATAACGGTCGTCGTGGCCGTCCAGTTGCGGGTCCTGGTAACCGGCCATTGAAGTCTCTTTCACACATGTTGAAAGGGAAGCAAGGTCGTTTCCGTCAAAACTTACTGGGTAAGCGTGTTGACTACTCAGGCCGTTCTGTTATTGATGTGGGTCCTTCATTACGGATGAACCAAATGGGTCTGCCAGTGCCAATGGCAATGGAACTCTTCAAGCCGTTCATCATGAAGGAATTAGTTAGCCGTGGGTTAGCTTCTAACATTAAGAACGCTAAGCGGAAGATCGACCGTGAAGATGAAGATGTCTACAGTGTTCTGGAAGATGTTATCAAGGAACATCCAGTTCTACTGAACCGGGCACCTACGCTTCACCGTTTGGGTATTCAAGCCTTTGAACCAGTGCTGGTAAGCGGTAAGTCAATGCGTTTACACCCATTGGCCTGTGAAGCTTACAACGCCGATTTTGATGGTGACCAAATGGCCATTCACGTGCCTTTATCTGATGAAGCCCAAGCTGAAGCACGTTTGCTGATGCTTGCCGCTCACCATATTCTGGCACCTAAGGATGGGAAGCCAGTGGTTACCCCTTCTCAAGATATGGTTATTGGTAACTACTACCTGACTTTGGAAGAAGCCGGTCGTGAAGGCGAAGGCATGATCTTTAAAGATACTGACGAAGCGGTACTTGCATACCGTAACGGGTTAGTTCACTGGCACTCACGTGTTGGTATTCAAACCAGTTCTTTGAAGGGCAAGCCATTCACTGACGAACAAAAGAGTAAGATTTTGGTTACCAGTGTTGGTAAGCTGATCTTCAACGGTATTTTGCCACAGTCATTCCCATACTTGAATGAACCAACGGATACCAACTTGAACGGTTACGTACCAGACAAGTACTTCTTGGATAAGGGTGAAGATATTCATGATTATCTGAAGGATGCTGAAGTGGTTAAGCCATTCAACAAAGGTTTCCTGAGTGACATTATTGCCGAAGTCTACAAGCAGTACAAAGTGACCGAAACGTCATTACTGCTTGACCGGATGAAGGACTTAGGTTACGACGAATCGACTCAATCTGGCTTGACTGTCGGAATTGTCGACGTAACTGAAGTTAAAGATAAACCAGAAATTATTGAAGCTGCCCACAAACAGGTGGCAACAATTACTAAACAGTTCCGTCGTGGTTTGATTACCGACCACGAACGTTACGAACGTGTTATTGGTGTTTGGAACGATGCTAAGGATACTTTGCAAGACAAACTGATCCATAACTTCGATCCACAAAACCCAATTTTCATGATGAGTGACTCTGGTGCCCGTGGTAACATTTCTAACTTTACGCAACTTGCCGGTATGCGTGGCTTGATGGCCGCTCCTAACGGTGAAATCATGGAATTGCCTATTACTGCAAACTTCCGTGAAGGCCTCTCTGTTTTGGAAATGTTTATTTCTACCCATGGTGCCCGTAAAGGGATGACCGATACTGCCTTGAAGACTGCCAACTCAGGTTACTTGACCCGTCGTTTGGTTGATGTTGCTCAAGACGTTATCGTTCGTGAAGAAGACTGTGGCACCGATCGTGGTTTGACTATTCGCGCCATCAAGAATGGTAACGAAATGATTGAACCATTATACGACCGGATGTTAGGCCGTTATACCATGAAGACTGTTAATGACCCTAAGACTGGCGAAGTGATCATTGGTGCTAACCAGATGATCGATGAAGCTACTGCTCAACGGATCATTGACGCTGGTATTGAATCAGTTACTATTCGTTCCGTCTTCACTTGCAATACCTCTCACGGGGTTTGCGAACGTTGCTACGGTCGTAACATGGCTACTGGGGACCAAGTTGAAGTTGGTGAAGCAGTTGGTACTGTTGCTGCTCAATCAATCGGTGAACCTGGTACTCAATTGACCATGCGTAACTTCCATACCGGTGGTGTTGCCGGAAACGAAGATATTACTCAAGGGCTTCCTCGTGTTCAAGAAATCTTTGAATCTCGGAACCCTAAAGGTAAAGCTGAGATTACCGAAGTTACTGGTACGGTTGAATCTATCGAAGAAAACCCAGCAGAACGGACTAAGGAAATCACTATTAAAGGTGAAGCTGATACGAGAAGTTACACACTTCCAATTACAGCTCAACTGAAGGTGACCGAAGGCGACTACGTACACCGTGGTGCTGCTCTTAACGAAGGGTCAGTTGATCCTAAGGAATTAATTCGGGTTCGCGATGTTCTTTCTACTGAAAACTACTTGCTGAGTGAAGTTCAAAAGACTTACCGGATGCAAGGTGTGGCTGTCTTGGATAAGCACGTTGAGATCATGGTTCGTCAAATGCTTCGTAAGGTACGTATCATGGATCCAGGTGACACTGATGTCTTGCCTGGTACCTTGATGGATATCGATGACTTCCGTGATCATAACTACAAGACGTTAGTTGCCGGTGGTACACCAGCCACTGCTCGTCCAGTTATCCTTGGGATTACCAAGGCTGCCCTTGAAACTAACAGTTTCTTGTCAGCTGCGTCATTCCAGGAAACAACTCGAGTATTGACCGATGCTGCTATCCGCGGTAAGAACGATCCATTGGTCGGTCTTAAAGAGAACGTTATTATTGGTAAGATCATTCCAGCTGGTACTGGGATGCCTGATTACCGTAAGATCAAGCCAAAGGACGTTGGTGGATCTTCAACTGATGGTGTCTACTCAATTAATGAGTTGGAACGCCGGATGAAAGAAGAAGAAGCTAAGTAATTTGGTAAATGAAAGCGACTAGCTGTTTAAGCTAGTCGCTTTTTTGGTATCTGAAACATTGTGGTTAATTTGTGAAACGTAATTACCTCGTATTTTTTGGGGTGGATGGTACAATATCACTGACAGTTAAAGTTCTAACGTTAAAGGGGAGAATGACAATGATAAAAAAGATTCTAAAAGCGGGTTTTATATCGCTATTTGCAATCACGTTGGTTGCGATTCCAGGTAAGCGAGCTCAGGCTGCATCTTGGTTAAGTGGCACTAAACCGTATTATTCAAACTATGATTCTAACGGTGATGCTAATGCTGATTTGCTGTTTACGAGAGCGACCAAGCCGAGTAAGAATGCCTACATTTGGAACAATAATCATACGAAACATTTGCATAATTTAAAAAATTACCCGCATACAACTTGGTTCGCTAATAAGGGTATCAAGAAGGGGAATGCGATTTATTATTATATTCACAACGAGTCCAACTCTGCTAAGGGCTTAGTTTGGAGCGGTTATTTAAGCAAATATACTTACAAAACGGCTAGTAATTTTAAATCAGGAACGGCCTTTGTCAACTATATGCTATCTGCACCTGATCAAAAATTGGCTCGCGCAATTCTAAAACAGTTGCCAGGTATTCCAGTCAGCTACGAATTATCGAAATACGCGGCACATCGTTATACTGATTTTCCAAAGAGTATCACAGGTTTCGATGACATTACACCAATCAGTACGATAAGTTTACCAGCTTCTGATTTTCCCAAATCTGCCTTTCTGCATTCGGGCTTCGGATCCAAATTATTTTGGTACTGGGAAACAACGTACGGCCAAGCTGTAGCTCCGAGAGCTGCTAAAGTTCAGGAAGCAATGAATATTGCCGGATTGAAACTGAGCGATTATAACGGCGCAGGAACTAAATGGCGCATTGGGATTCAGGCGAATGATTACTTTGGTCCGCTGACACTCGTTTTAGCTCGGCAGACGAATTAAACGGTTAGACAAATAAAACAAGGTGTGACACAACTCGGTAGATTCCAGAATATAACACACCCCAAAACGGCATTCCGATGTTTCTTGTCGGGATGCCGTTTTGGGGTGTTATATGGCCGAATCTGAGTTGTGGAACCAGTTAAGGCAGTGGACTAAAGTAGGAAGAAAATAACTAGTAAATAACTGGCTGCAACGAACGGGATAAAGGGTAACCGGCGACGTTTAAATAAAAAACCGGTGATCAGTGCCGATAGACTGCTTAAGAGCAGTAACCAGGCAAAGGAGACAAAACCTAACAAAATCAATAAACAAAGGAACACGTCTATGTCACCTGAACCGATCCACGTAAGATGCGGTTCAAAAAATTGCAATCCGAGCCACATCAATATTATAGGAACAAAAATTAAATGATGAGGTGTAAAAAAGGTGTATACTGTGATAGCGCAAAATATGAGGGCATAACTATAACCAACCGGAAACTCGAAGTGGTGTGCGTCGCTGACTGCCATGAAGAATAGTAGGCTGCCGGCCAACACGAATAGAGTGCTGTGAAACGTCGGTTGCCAGTATAGCAATAAACTGCCAAAAAATAATTCACTGATGAGAGCGGCTTTTGCAATTGGCTGATTACAGTTGCGACAGCGGCCACCTAACATTAAGTAGGAATAAATCGGGACTAAGTCAAACCATATAATAGTTGATGAACAGCTGTCGCACTGTGAGCGAAGGGGGCGCCAGATGTTGCCACTAACGCTGAGTCTGGAATAACTAGCAAATAAAAATGAACCCAAAGCAGTACCTATAATAAATTGAATTAGAATCATATGATCACCTCAAAATTAATTACGAATTTTGCGGCGGTAATATTTTTAAAGAATCAAGCTAGTTTTTGCGGATGTTTTACACTTTGCGTTGACATTAAACGACGAAGCGTGGTATTCTTTTAAAGGTGCTTTTTGTAGACCGGTTTCTGCTTTGCAGACATGCTGACGGAAAACATGGCACGATAAAGGATCAACATCCGCTTTTATTTTTGCCCAAAAATGAATCACCTGGATGTGTGGACTTAAAATAACTAGACTAAGGAAGGAGGACTCTTAGATGCCTACAATCAACCAATTGGTTCGTAAAGGTCGTAAATCTAGAAGTTCTAAATCAAATGCCCCAGCTTTAAACTACGGGTATAACAGTTTCAAGAAGAAGCAAGTGAACAACCCAGCACCACAAAAACGTGGCGTTGCAACTCGTGTTGGTACGATGACTCCAAAGAAGCCTAACTCAGCTTTGCGGAAGTACGCGCGTGTTCGTTTGTCTAACTTAATCGAAGTGACAGCATACATTCCTGGTATCGGTCATAACCTTCAGGAACATAGTGTTGTTTTAATTCGTGGTGGCCGTGTTAAGGATTTACCTGGTGTACGTTATCACGTCATCCGTGGTGCTTTGGATACTGCCGGTGTTGAAGATCGTCGTCAATCACGTTCTAAATACGGTACTAAGAAGCCTAAGGAATAAAAACTTAAACACTAAGTTCCAACAAGGAGGATATAAGTAATGCCAAGAAAAGGAAACGTTCAAAAACGTGAAGTCCTTCCTGATCCAATCTACAACTCAAAGATGGTTACCCGTTTGATCAACCACTTGATGTTAGATGGTAAGCGAGGCACTGCATCACAAATTTTGTATGGTGCATTTGAATTAATTAAGAAAGAAACTGGCAACGACCCCGTTGAAGTATTCGACGAAGCAATGAAGAATGTTATGCCGGTCTTGGAAGTTAAGGCTCGCCGTGTCGGTGGTTCTAACTACCAAGTTCCAATCGAAGTTCGTCCAGAACGTCGGTCAACATTAGGTCTTCGTTGGATCGTTAACTATTCACGTTCTCGTGGCGAACACACGATGACTGAACGGTTAGCTCGCGAAATTATGGATGCCGCTAACAACACTGGTGCATCTGTTAAGAAACGTGAAGATACTCATAAAATGGCCGACGCCAACCGTGCATTTGCTCACTACCGTTGGTAATTTGCAAATTTGTTTGCTGTCAGCACCACTCAGGTGGGCTACGCGCAAGCTAGCTAAATGTTGATAGTGAAAATTGTTGGGATGGCTATAATTATTTTTTAATTTAGCCATCCTTTTTATAAATGTGAACAATCTTGAGAGGAGTTACAGATTTAACATGGCTAATACACGAGCTTTTCCACTAGAAAAGACCCGTAACATCGGGATCATGGCACATATCGATGCTGGTAAGACTACCACCACTGAACGGATCCTGTATTATACTGGTAAAATCCATAAGATTGGTGAAACCCATGATGGTGCTTCACAAATGGACTGGATGGAACAAGAACAAGAACGTGGTATCACGATCACTTCCGCAGCTACTACCGCTGAATGGAAGGGTCACCGTATCAACATCATCGATACCCCAGGTCACGTGGACTTCACTGTTGAAGTTGAACGTTCACTCCGTGTGCTTGATGGTGCGATTGCGGTCTTGGATGCCCAAGCCGGTGTTGAACCCCAAACTGAAACTGTTTGGCGTCAAGCTTCCGACTATGATGTTCCCCGTATCGTGTTCGTTAACAAGATGGATAAAATCGGTGCTGACTTTGATTTCTCAGTACAGACCATCAAGGATCGTCTCCAAGCCAACGCTTTAGCTGTTCAAATGCCTATTGGTGCCGAAGACAACTTCCAAGGTGTTATTGACTTGCTTGATATGAAAGCCGATATCTACGACGAAGATGAACTTGGTTCAGAATGGGATACAGTTGAAATTCCAGATGATTACAAAGAAGAAGCTGCTAAACGTCGTGAAAAGATGATTGAAGAAATCGCTGACGTTGATGACGACATTATGGAAAAATACCTTGAAGGTGTTGATATTCCAGTTGCCGAATTAAAAGCTGCTATCCGTAAAGCAACCTTGAACCTTGAATTGTTCCCAGTACTTGCTGGTTCAGCATTCAAGAACAAGGGTGTTCAAATGTTAATGGATGCTACAGTGGACTACTTGCCTTCACCATTGGATGTTAAGCCTTACAACGCTACTAACCCAGATACTGGTGAACAAGTTGAACTGAAGGCTAACGATGATGCTAGCTTTGCTGCTTTAGCATTTAAGATCGCTACTGACCCTTACGTTGGTCGTTTGACATTTATCCGGGTTTACCAAGGTACCTTGGAATCTGGTTCATATGTTTTGAACGCAACTAAGGACAAGCGTGAACGTGTTGGTCGTTTGCTGCAAATGCATTCAAATCACCGTCAAGAGATCCCAGAAGTCTTCTCTGGCGATATCGCTGCCGCTATTGGTTTGAAGAACACCACAACTGGTGACTCTTTGACTGATGTTGATCACCCATTACACTTGGAGTCAATGGAATTCCCTGACCCAGTTATTCAGGTTGCCGTTGAACCTAAGACTAAGGCTGATCAAGATAAGATGAACAACGCTCTGCAAAAGCTTTCTGAAGAAGATCCTACATTCAAGGCTGAAACTAACCCTGAAACTGGTGAAACTTTGATTGCTGGGATGGGTGAACTTCACTTGGATATCATCATCGATCGTATGAGACGTGAATTCAAGGTTGAAGCTACCGTTGGTGCACCTCAAGTTTCTTATCGTGAAGCCTTCACTAAGCAAACTTCTGCACAAGGTAAGTTTGTTCGTCAATCTGGTGGTAAAGGTCAATATGGTGATGTTTGGGTTGAATTTACCCCTAATGAAGAGGGTAAAGGATTCGAATTCGAAGATGCCATTGTTGGTGGTGTTGTTCCTCGTGAATACATCCCATCAGTTGAACAAGGTATCAAGGAATCAATGCAAAACGGTGTTCTTGCCGGTTACCCATTGATTGACTTGAAGGCCAAGTTATACGATGGTAGTTATCATGAAGTCGATTCTAGTGAAGCTGCCTTTAAGGTTGCCGCTTCAATGGCTTTACGTAACGCTGCTAAGACGGCTGATCCAGTTATCTTGGAACCAATCATGAAGGTTGACATTGTTGTCCCTGAAGAATACATGGGTGACATCATGGGCCAAGTTACTGCGCGTCGTGGCCGTGTGGACGGTATGGAAGCGCGTGGTAACGCACAAATGATTCATTCGTACGTGCCACTGGCTGAAATGTTCGGCTATGCTACTACTCTTCGTTCAGCATCACAAGGTCGTGGTACTTTCACCATGACTTTTGATCACTACGAAGCCGTACCAAAGTCAATTCAAGCAGAAATTATCAAGAAGAACGGCGGGACTCCTGCCGAAGATTAATTTCTTCGAAAAAGACGTTGCAATTTTGCAGCGTCTTTTTTAATACATATACTATAGAAGAAACGAAAAACTATTATTTTATACAAAATAATTCGAAGACTTTGACATCAATTTCAAAAACATCGCAATAATCCTTGTCAAACCGCCATTTATTTAGTATTATATATAGGTGCTGTATTTCGGGGAGCAAGTGTGCCCTGGATTAGCATAGCAAAGCGATGATGTGAAAGGTTGCGGCACACCCGGCCGCTTTGCCACGGGGTGTGACGGTAATTTTCACGGAGTTAGTCTTATTTTGAAAATAGACGTAAGGAGGGAATCCAATGGCAAAACAAAAAATTCGTATCCGTTTGAAGGCTTACGAGCACCGCATTCTTGACCAATCTGCAGAAAAGATTGTTGAAACTGCAAAGCGTACAGGTGCTGAAATTTCTGGTCCTATTCCATTACCAACTGACCGGACAGTTTACACGGTGCTTCGTTCACCACATAAGTTTAAGAAGTCGCGTGAACAATTTGAAATGCGCACTCACAAACGGTTAATCGATATTGTTAACCCAACACCAAAGACGGTCGACTCATTAATGAAGTTAGACTTGCCTTCAGGTGTGGATATCGAAATCAAATTATAATTTAGATTCAGAACAAAAAATTACATTATATCGGAGGTGTACTCATGACCAGAAAAGGAATCTTAGGTAAAAAAGTAGGGATGACGCAAGTCTTCACTGATAATGGCGAATTGATCCCAGTTACTGTTGTTGAAACTACTCCTAACGTTGTGTTACAAGTTAAGACAGTTGAAAACGATGGTTACGATGCAATTCAATTAGGCTACGAAGATAAACGCGATGTTTTGAGCAACAAGCCCGAAAAAGGTCATGTAGCAAAAGCAAACACGACTCCTAAGCGCTTCATTCATGAAATCAGAGATGTTGAGCTAGGAGATTACAAGGTAGCAGACGAAGTTAAGGCAGACATCTTTGATGCTGGCGAATACGTTGATGTCACCGGTACAACAAAGGGTCATGGTTACCAAGGTAACGTTCATAAGGATGGCCAATCACGTGGACCTGAAACCCACGGTTCTCGTTATCACCGTCGTCCAGGTTCTTTGGGTGCTATTATCAACCGTGTCTTCAAGGGTATGAAATTACCTGGTCGGATGGGTAACAACACTCGGACTATCCAGAACTTAAAGATCGTTCGCGCTGATGTTGAAAACAACGTCTTGTTGATCAAGGGTAACGTACCTGGCGCCAACAAGTCATTCATCGAAATTAAGAGTGCCGTTCGCGCACCTAAGAAATAAGAAAGGAGGAAACGTAAATGACTAGTGTTACATTATTTAAGCAAGACGGTAGCCAAAATGGTGACGTTACTTTAAACGATGCTATCTTCGGCATCGAACCAAACGAAAACGTCGTGTTTGATACTGTTTTGATGCAACGTGCTTCACAACGCCAAGGAACTCATGCGGTTAAGAACCGTAGTGCTGTTCGTGGTGGTGGTAAGAAGCCATGGCGTCAAAAGGGTACTGGCCGTGCTCGTCAAGGTTCTACCCGTTCACCACAATGGGTTGGCGGTGGAACTGTCTTTGGCCCAACACCTCGTTCATACGCTTACCATCTTCCAAAGAAGGTTACGCGTTTGGCATTGAAGTCAGTTCTTTCACAGAAGGTTGCTGACGGTTCGTTAGTTGTTGTTGATGCATTTAACTTTGATCAACCAAAGACTAAGGAATTTGCAAAATCATTATCTAGTTTAAACGTTTCAACAAAGGCTTTAGTGGTTCTTGAGGAAGACAATAAGAATGCAGAATTGGCAGCTCGTAACTTGGCTAATGTTCAAGTTATCGAAGCCAAGGGGATTAACGTATTGGATGTCATCAACAGTGACAAACTTGTGTTAACTCAAGCTGCTCTTTCTCAGATTGAGGAGGTGCTCGCATAATGGAAGCTCGTGATATTATTTTGCGTCCTGTCATTACAGAAGCATCTACTGCTTTGTTAGATGACAAGCGTTATACATTCGACGTAGACGTACGTGCTACGAAGACTCAAGTTAAAAAAGCTGTTGAAGAAATCTTTGACGTTAAAGTTGTTAAAGTTAACATCATGAACGTCAAGGGTAAGTTAAAGCGTCAAGGTCGTTACGAAGGCTACACTAAGAAGCGTCGTAAGGCTATTGTCACTTTATCAGCAGATTCAGAAGAAATTAAGTTATTCGGTGAAGAATAACAAATACTAATATAGGAGGGAATCAACGTGGCGATTAAAGTATACAAACCTACCAGTAATGGTCGGCGTAATATGACTAGCCTTGACTACAGTCAAGTTATCACGAAGTCAAAGCCTGAAAAGTCATTACTAGAATCAAAGAGTCACACTGCTGGCCGTAACAACCGCGGTAAGAAGACGGTTCGTCATCGTGGCGGCGGTAACAAGACTCAATACCGTATCATCGACTTTAAGCGTACAAAAGACAACGTTACTGCTACGGTTAAGGCAATCGAATACGATCCAAACCGTACAGCCAACATTGCATTGTTAGTTTATACTGACGGAATTAAATCTTATATCTTAGCACCAAAAGGCCTTAAGGTTGGCGATCAAGTTCAATCAGGTCCTGATGCAGATATCAAGGTTGGTAATGCACTTCCATTACAAAACATTCCTGTTGGTACAACTATTCATAACATCGAATTGAAGCCTGGTAAGGGTGGTCAATTAGTTCGTTCAGCCGGTGCAGGCGCACAATTGCTTGGTAAAGAAGGCAAGTACGCTATGGTTCGTTTAGTTTCTGGCGAAGTTCGGATGGTCTTAGCTGTTAACCGTGCCACTATTGGTACTGTTGGTAACGAAGAACACGAATTAATCAACGTTGGTAAAGCTGGACGTAACCGTTGGGTTGGCAAGCGGCCACAATCACGTGGTTCTGTTATGAACCCTAACGATCACCCTCATGGTGGTGGTGAAGGTAAAGCACCAATCGGTCGTCCATCACCATTATCACCATGGGGTAAGAAGACTATTGGTAAGAAGACGCGTTCTTCCAAAGCACGTTCAAACAAACTTATCATTCGTCGTAAAGGCAGAAAGTAATTTACTTACTGCATAAGTAATCTCACTCATAAGGAGGGTAATCTAATGGGTCGTAGTTTAAAAAAGGGACCATTCGCCGATGAACATCTTCTGAAGAAGATCGATGCACAAAAAGATCAAGACAAGAAGAGTGTTATCAAGACTTGGTCACGTCGTTCAACGATTTTCCCTAGCTTTATCGGCTACACAATCGCTGTTTATGACGGTCGTAAGAACGTTCCAGTATATATTCAAGAAGACATGGTTGGTCATAAATTAGGTGAATTCGTACCTACTCGTACTTTCCGTGGCCATGCTGGCGACGATAAGAAGACTGGTTCTAAATAATAAGGAGGATTAGCTAATGGCTGAACAAGTTACATCAGCAAAGGCAACTGCGAAAACAGTTCGTATTGCCTCACGTAAGGTCCGCCTTGTCATTGATCTTATCAGAGGCAAAAGCGTGGCTGAAGCGATTGCTATTTTGAAGTTCACCCCTCGTGGTGGCTCACCAATCGTTGAAAAAGTATTAATGTCAGCAGTTGCAAATGCTGAAAATAATTTTGACTTAGACCGTGCTGATTTAGTAGTCAGCGAAGCCTTTGTTGACGAAGGACCAACCCTTAAGCGGTTCCGTCCTCGTGCCAAGGGTTCTGCTTCACCAATCAACAAGCGGACAAGTCACATCACAATCGTCGTATCTGAAAAATAGGAGGGATAACGCGTGGGTCAAAAGATAAATCCAACCGGATTACGTGTCGGTATTATTCGCGACTGGGAAGCAAAGTGGTATGCTGAAAAAGATTTTGCTGCTTACCTTGGCGAAGACCTTAAAATCCGTAAATATATCGAAAAGCGCCTTGCAGATGCCTCAGTGTCAACAGTAGAAATTGAACGTGCCGCTAACCGCGTCAACGTTTCAATTCACACTGCTAAACCTGGTATGGTAATTGGTAAGGGTGGGTCAGAAGTTGAAAATCTCCGTAAGGAATTAAACAACTTAACTGGCAAGCGAGTACACATCAACATCATCGAAATCAAGAAACCTGATTTAGATGCTAAATTAGTTGGTGAAAACATTGCACGTCAACTTGAAGGCCGTGTTGCTTTCCGTCGTGCTATGCGTCAATCAATGCAACGTACTATGCGTTCTGGTGCCAAGGGTATTAAGACCCAAGTTGCCGGTCGTTTAAACGGTGCAGATATGTCTCGTGTTGAATCATACTCAGATGGTACCGTTCCTCTGCATACATTACGTGCAGACATCGATTACTCATGGGTTGAAGCACACACAACTTATGGTTCATTGGGTGTTAAGACTTGGATCTACCGTGGCGAAATTTTGCCTGACAAGCCTAACGCTAATAAAAATAACGAGCAAGGAGGGAAATAACAATGCTAGTACCTAAGCGAGTAAAACATCGTCGTGAACATCGTGGTAAGTTACGTGGCGCTGCTAAAGGCGGCAAGTCAGTTGCTTTCGGTGATTACGGTTTACAAGCACTTGATTCAAGCTGGATCTCAAACCGTCAGATTGAAGCAGCCCGTGTTGCTATGACGCGTTACATGAAGCGTGGCGGTAAAGTTTGGATTAAGATTTTCCCTCACAAATCCTACACCGAAAAGGGTGTTGGTGTTCGTATGGGTAATGGTAAGGGTGCTCCTGCAGGATGGGTTGCACCAGTTAAACGTGAAAAGGTAATGTTCGAAGTCGGTGGCGTTTCTGAAGAAGTTGCACATGAAGCATTACGCTTAGCAGCTATGAAATTGCCAGTTCGTACGAAGATCATTCCTCGCGAGGAAGTAGGTGGCGAATCAAATGAAGGCTAAAGATATTAAAGAATTAACCACTGCTGAAATGCTCGAAAAAGAAAAGAGCTACAAAGACGAATTATTCAACCTTCGTTTCCAATTGGCTACTGGCCAACTTGAAAATACTGCTCGTTTAAAGCAGGTTCGTAAGGATATTGCACGGATCAAAACTGTGCTTCGTCAACAAGAGTTAAACAAGTAAAGAATACGATAAAGGAGGAATAATTAATGGCTGAAGAACGTAACGCTCGTAAGACATACCGTGGCCGTGTCGTTTCTGATAAGATGGAAAAGACAATCACAGTAGCCGTTGAAACTACCAAGATGCATCCAGTATATGGTAAGCGGATCAAGTACACTAAGAAGTACAAAGTTCGTGACGAAAACAACGAAGCCAAGATGGGCGACCTTGTTGAAATCATGGAAACACGTCCGTTATCTAAGACTGTTCGTTTCCGACTTCTTAAAGTTGTTGAAAAGGCAGTTATCATCTAGTTTCGACATTTATCGTATTCTGTTTTACTTAGAAGTGAAAGGAGGACACTAACGTGATCCAACAAGAATCTCGTTTAAAAGTCGCTGATAACACTGGTGCCCGGGAAATTTTAACTATTAAAGTTCTGGGTGGCTCAAAGCGGCGTTATGCAAGTATTGGTGACGTCATCGTTGCAACTGTTAAACAAGCAACACCAGGTGGCGTTGTCAAAAAAGGTGACGTTGTTAAAGCAGTTGTCGTTCGTACTACTTCCCGTGTACGCCGTGCCGATGGCTCATACATCAAATTTGATGAAAATGCTGCGGTATTAATCCGTGATGACAAGAGTCCACAAGGAACTCGTATTTTCGGACCAGTTGCGCGTGAATTACGTGACAATGATTATATGAAGATTGTTTCTCTTGCACCAGAAGTGCTCTAATCGTTCGAAAATAAGGAGGTGCCAAACAGGATGTTCATTAAAACTGGTGATAAAGTTCGCGTGATCAGCGGTAAAGATAAGGGTAAAGAGGGAACTGTTACTAAGACTCTCAACGCTCAAAACCGTGTCATCGTCGAAGGTATCAACATGATCAAGAAGCATCAAAAAGCTTCTCAAACTAATCCTCAAGGTGGCATCATTGATACTGAAGCACCAATTCAAGTATCTAACGTGATGCTCCTTGACCCTTCTACCAACGAACCAACCCGTGTTGGTTTCCGCGTAGAAGACGGCAAGAAGGTTCGCTTCGCTAAAAAGAGCGGCGAAACCATCGACAAATAATCAAGGAAGGAGGACAAATTAACTAATGGCTAATCGTTTACAAGAAAAGTACAACAAAGAAATCGTTCCATCAATGATTGAAAAGTTCAACTACAGTTCAATCATGCAAGCACCTAAGTTGGACAAAATCGTCTTAAACATGGGTGTTGGTGATGCAACTACAAACGCTAAGAACTTGGATGAAGCAGTTGAAGAATTAGGCTTGATCGCAGGTCAAAAGCCTTTGATTACTAAAGCTAAGAAGTCAATTGCCGGTTTCCGTTTACGTGAAGGTAACGCTATCGGTGCCAAGGTCACATTACGTGGCGAACGCATGTATGATTTCTTAGATAAGTTAGTTAACGTTTCATTACCACGTGTTCGTGACTTCCATGGTATCAGTTCTCGCGCCTTTGATGGTCGTGGTAACTATACGCTCGGTGTTCGTGAACAATTGATTTTCCCAGAAATCGATTACGATAAAGTTAACCGTGTTCGTGGTCTTGACATTGTTATTGTCACTACTGCAAATACAGATGAAGAATCACGCGAGTTGTTAACACAGCTTGGCATGCCATTTACTAAGTAAGGAGGGTATTATTGTGGCTAAAAAATCATTAATTGTTAAGAGTCAGCGTCCAGCTAAGTACTCGACACAAGCTTATACACGTTGCGAACGTTGTGGTCGTCCACATTCAGTTTATCGCAAATTCCACTTATGCCGACTTTGCTTACGGGAACTTGCCCACAAGGGTCAAATTCCTGGCATGAAGAAAGCTAGCTGGTAAGATTTCATAACAAAGGAGGATAAACGTTAATGTCTATGACTGACCCAATTGCAGACTTCTTAACTCGGATCCGTAATGCCAACATGGTACATCACGAATCATTAGAAGTTCCTGCATCAAAGATGAAGCGCGACATTGCTGAAATTTTGAAGCGCGAAGGTTTCGTGCGCGACGTCGAATATATCGATGATGACAAGCAAGGTATCATCCGTGTATTCCTTAAGTACGGTCGCGACAAGCAACGCGTCATTTCAGGCTTGAAGCGTATTTCAAAGCCAGGTTTACGTACTTACGTAAAATCTGATGCTGTTCCTAAGGTCCTTAACGGATTAGGAATTGCAATCATCTCAACATCTGAAGGTGTTGTTACTGATAAAGAAGCACGTGCAAAGAAAATCGGTGGCGAAGTTCTCGCCTACGTTTGGTAATATTTTAAAAAGCAGGGAGGTGTCCACTCAATGAGTCGTATTGGTTACAAGACAGTTACTATTCCAGATGGTGTTGACGTTAAACGCGACGGTAACGATGTTACAGTTAAGGGTCCTAAGGGTACCATTACTCGTACATTCTCACCAATCATCACTATGAACGTTTCTGACGGCGAAGTTAACTTCGATCGTCCAGATAACAACAACAAGACCCGTGCCTTACACGGAACCACTCGTGCCAACTTCAACAACATGGTTGAAGGGGTCACTAAGGGCTTCGCTAAGACCTTGAAGCTTGTCGGTGTTGGTTACCGTGCCCAATTAAAGGGTAAGCTGATCTTAAGTGTTGGTTATTCAAACCCCGTTGAAATCGATGTTCCTTCAACATTAAAAGTTGAAGTTCCCGATAACAACACAATCAACATCAGCGGTATCAGTAAGCAAGAAGTCGGTGACTTCGCAGCTGAAATCCGTGCCGTTCGTTCACCAGAACCTTACAAGGGTAAAGGTATTCGTTACGAAAATGAACACATTAGCCTTAAAGAAGGTAAAACTGGTAAATAATGCTGCATAAGCATTCTACAAATAATTTAAAGAGGTGACTATTTTGATTTCGAAACCAGATAAGAACAAGACACGTCAAAAGCGTCATATGCGTGTCCGGAATAAGATTTCTGGTACTGCAGAGCGCCCACGCTTAAATGTTTTCCGTTCAAACAAAAACATCTACGCTCAAGTAATTGATGACGTAGCGGGTGTGACGCTGGTCAGTGCCTCGACTTTAGATAGTGAAATAGCTGCAGGTAACAAGACGGAACAAGCCCAAGCAGTTGGTAAGCTTGTTGCAGAACGTGCTGCTGCTAAAAAGATTTCCGAAGTTGTTTTCGATCGTGGCGGTTACTTATACCACGGACGTGTTGAAGCATTAGCTGAAGCAGCTCGTGAAAACGGCTTAAATTTCTAAAAAGGAGGAATAACCACTAATGGCAAAGTTTATTGATCCTGAGAAGTTGGATCTTGAAGACAACGTTGTATCAATCAACCGAATCACTAAAGTTGTAAAAGGTGGACGTCGTCTACGTTTCGCTGCTCTAGTTGTTGTCGGCGATCACAACGGTCACGTTGGCTTTGGTACTGGTAAAGCTCAAGAAGTTCCAGAAGCTATTCGTAAGGCTGTTGAAGCAGCCCGCAAGAACTTGATCCAAGTTCCAATCGTTGGTACTACCATTCCCCATGAAGTTCTCGGAACTTATGATGGTGGCCGGATTATGTTAAAGCCAGCCGCTGAAGGTTCTGGAGTTACTGCTGGTGGTGCTGTTCGTGCCGTCATGGAATTAGCTGGCGTCGCTGATGTTACAAGTAAGCGACTTGGCTCTGATACACCAATCAACGCCATCCGTGCTACGTTTGAAGGTTTGAAACAACTCAAGCGTGCTGAAGAGGTTGCTGATTTACGTGGTGTTTCAGTTCAACACTTAGCTGAATAGGAGGATCTCAACATGGCTGATTTAAAAGTTACTTTGATTCATAGTGCTGCCCACCGTCTTCCTAAACAACGTAAGATCGTTGAAGCCCTTGGCTTAAAGAAGGTTAATAGCTCTGTTGTTCGTCCGGACAACGCAGCTACCCGTGGTGCATTGTTCCAAGTTGCACACTTAATCAGAGTAGAAGAAGTAAAGTAAATTAATTAATAAGGAGGTGCCTTCATTCATGAAGTTGAACGAATTACAACCATCTGAAGGATCACGTGTAGCGCGTATGCGTAAAGGACGTGGCCGTTCTGCTGGTAAGGGTAAGACATCAGGCCGTGGCCAAAAGGGTCAAAAGGCTCGTAGCAAGACCCGTCTTGGTTTCGAAGGTGGCCAAATGCCACTGTACCGTCGTATTCCAAAGCGTGGATTCACTAGCATGAACCGTACGGAATATGCATTGGTAAACCTTGAAACACTTAACGACCGTTTTGAAGATGGCGCAGAAGTTACACCTGCAGCATTAGTAAAAGCTGGCATCGTTAAGAACGAAAAGGTTGCTGTTAAAGTATTAGGTAACGGAGAAATCTCAAAGAAGCTTACGGTTAAAGCACAAAAGTTCTCTGCAAGTGCTAGTGCCGCAATTGAAGCAGCAGGCGGTAAAACTGAGGTGATTTAATGCTGTCGACCATGAAAAACGCGTTTAAGGTTAAAGACATTCGGAATAAGATTCTCTTTACACTGATGGTTTTGGTTGTCTTTCGTCTTGGCTCCTACATTACTGTGCCAGGAGTTAACGCAAAGGCATTACAAAGCGTTGCGTCTTCTGGATTGGTTAGCATTTTAAACATGTTCAGTGGTGGTGGCTTAACTAACTATTCCATCTTTGCGATGGGAGTTTCGCCATACATTACCGCACAAATTGTGATCCAACTTCTACAAATGGACATTGTGCCTCGTTATGTAGAATGGAGTAAGCAAGGGGAAGTTGGTCGGCGCAAGCTGAACCAACACACACGTTATTTAACGATTATCCTAGCGTTTGTGCAATCAATTGGGATTACTGCTGGGTTTAACACCTTAAGTAGTTTAAATTTGGTGCAAAACCCTGGTGTTAAAACGTATGCGATGATTGGTTTAATTTTAACTGGTGGGACCATGTTAACCACTTGGATGGGTGACATGATCACTGATCACGGTTTGGGTAATGGTGTTTCAATGATTATCTTTGCGGGTATCGTTGCACGGTTCCCAACCGGGGTTTATCAGTTATATCAAACCTACCTTCAAAACTTATCTGCCTCTGATTGGTGGATCGGTGCATTAATTGTGTTGGCCGTTGTGATTGCTGTTTTAGTCATTGTTACTTGGGTAACGTGGGTACAACAAGCCGATCGTAAGATTCCAATTCAATATACGCGTCGTGTTTCCGGCGATCCAGATAGCAGTTACCTACCATTAAAGGTTAACGTCGCTGGTGTTATTCCCGTTATCTTCGCTAGTTCGTTTATTGCAACGCCACAAACTGTTTTGATGGCGTTTGCGAATAACCACTCTGAAGATACCTGGTATCAAGTATTGACCAATGTCTTCAATATGCAGACGACGAGCGGTACAATCTTATACACAATTTTGATTATTTTGTTCACGTTCTTCTATGCATTTGTTCAGGTTAATCCTGAAAAATTATCTGAGAATTTACAGAAGCAAGGAAGTTACATTCCGGGTGTCTGGCCTGGTCATGAAACTCAAGTTTACGTATCTAACTTATTGATGCGTTTGAGTACTGTCGGGGCACTATTCTTAGGGTTGGTTGCTTTGATTCCACTAGTTGCTCAAAACGTTTGGAATCTGAATGAATCGATTGGACTTGGTGGTACTAGTCTACTTATCGTAGTCGGTGTTGCTATCCAAACGATCCAACAGGTCGAAGGGCTTATGATGAAACGGACCTATGTTGGTTTCATCCAAGATCCCCGTCCAGCTGAATGAGACGAGTAATGGTGTGATGACCTGGTTCAGCACACCATCTTGTCATTAAAGAGAACTGCTAGGAGGAAACAAAACATGTCAATGAATTTAATTTTAATGGGTCTACCTGGTGCCGGTAAGGGAACTCAAGCCCAGAAGATTGTTGAAGACTTCGATATTATGCATATCTCAACTGGTGACATTTTCCGTGAAGCCATGAAAAATGAAACTGAGATGGGACTTGCCGCTAAGAAGTTTATTGACAAGGGTGAATTGGTTCCGGATGAAGTCACTAACGGAATCGTCAAGGAACGTTTAGCTCAAGACGATGTCGCTAAGGGTTATATGCTAGATGGTTATCCAAGAACAATTGACCAAGCTGAAGCACTTGATCAGTTTGGAACCGAACTTGGACGTAACGTAGATGCTGTTATCAACATCCACGTTGAACCTAGTGTTTTGATTGAACGATTATCTGGCCGTTACATTTGTCGGACATGCGGCGCAACTTATCACAAGGTTTATAACCCAACAAAGGTTGCTGGAACTTGTGATGTTTGCGGTGGTCATGACTTCTATCAACGAGAAGATGATAAGCCTGAAACTGTAAAGAATCGTTTGGACGTCAACGTGAAGATGAACACGCCTTTGGTAGACTTCTACCAGAAGAAGGGTTTGCTTCACACCGTTGATGGTGATCGCGACATCCAAGATGTTTACAACGATATCAAAGCGGTTCTTAGTCAACTTGCCTAATGCCCTTAGTATAGAAGTTCTTGCGTCAAAAGTTATGGTGTGGTAAACTAACTCAGGTTAGCCTCAATTTAATATTGGGCAAGTCCGGGCACTATTTAATCATAGTCATAAAACACTCAAGGGGGTACGTTCGTGGCAAAAGACGTCATCGAAGTTGAAGGTAAAGTCACTGAAACATTGCCAAACGCAATGTTTCGGGTTGAACTCGAAAACGGTCATGAAATTTTAGCGCACGTTTCTGGTAAGATTCGGATGCATTACATCCGGATTCTTCCTGGAGACCGTGTTACTGTTGAAATGTCGCCGTATGATTTGACCAAAGGCCGGATCACTTACCGGTTTAAGTAAGTTGGTTTTTGGTTTGCATTAGGACTATAGGAGGTTTTGATTCTCATGAAAGTACGTCCATCTGTTAAGAAAATGTGCGATCATTGTAAGATTATCAAGCGTAAGGGTCGAGTAATGGTTATTTGCTCAGCAAACCCTAAGCACAAACAACGTCAAGGTAAATAATTCATAATAATATAGGAGGTGCAACTTAATGGCTCGTATTGCTGGAGTTGACTTGCCACGTGACAAGCGAATTGTCATTGGCTTGACTTACATTTTCGGAATTGGCAACACTACTGCACAGAAAATCATTGAAGAGACCGGTGTATCACCAGACGTTCGCGTTCGTGATCTGGCCCCTGAAGATGAAGACAAGATTCGTGCAGCCGTAGACAACTACCAAGTTGAAGGTGACTTACGTCGTAAGGTTAGCTTGGATATCAAGCGTCTTCAAGAAATCGGTTCATACCGTGGTATGCGTCACCGTCGTGGCTTGCCCGTTCGTGGTCAACACACGAAGAACAATGCCCGCACTCGCAAAGGTAAAAAAACCTCTGTTGCAGGTAGAAAGAAATAATTTACTAAAAGGAGGGTATGACATTTTATGGCAACTAGAAAAACTTCGCGCAAACGCCGCGTAAAGAAAAATATCGAGTCTGGTGTTGCTCACATTCACTCAACATTTAACAACACTCTGGTCATGATTACTGACATGCAAGGTAACGCAATTGCTTGGTCTTCTGCTGGTTCATTAGGGTTTAAGGGTAGTCGTAAGTCAACACCATTTGCTGCACAAATGGCTGCTGAAGCTGCTGCTAAGAACTCTATGGAACATGGTATGAAGACTGTTGAAGTTGCTGTTAAGGGTCCAGGTTCTGGTCGTGAAGCTGCTATCCGTGCTTTACAATCAACTGGACTTGAAGTTACTGCCATTCGGGACGTAACTCCAGTTCCTCATAATGGTTCTCGTCCTCCGAAGCGCCGTCGAGTTTAGTGTATCCTGTTTTAGTGGGCATACGACTACAAGATGGGACTTATTTATATGGCTCAACGCGTTTTGAAAGGGGTAAAAGATAAGAATGATCGAATTCGAAAAGCCTAACATTCACAAAATTGAAGAAAGCGACGATTACGGCAAATTTGTCGTTGAACCTCTCGAACGTGGTTATGGAACTACGTTAGGGAATTCTTTGAGACGAATTCTGCTTTCATCGCTGCCTGGTGCTGCTGTCACAAGTATTCAAATTGATGGCGTTTTACACGAATTTTCTACTATTGAAGGTGTCGTTGAAGACGTTACTCAGATTATTTTGAATACCAAGAAGATTTCGCTTAAGCTTGAGGGCCCTGATGATGAAATCGAGTCAATGGAAATTGACGTTAAGGGACCTGCTCAAGTTACAGCTGGTGACATTGCTGCTGACAGTGATGTCACAGTTCTCAATCCTGATCTTTACATTGCGACTGTCGCAGAAGGGGCAACCTTCCACATGCGAATGACTGCAAATAAAGGTCGTGGCTACGTTTCAGCTGACCGAAACAAGGCTAAGGAAGATATGCCAATTGGCGTTTTGCCTATTGACTCTATTTATACCCCAATCGAACGTGTTAACTATCAGGTTGAAAACACGCGGGTTGGTCAGAGAACTGACTACGATAAGCTAACCATGGACGTTTGGACTGACAGTTCAATTACTCCTAGCGAGTCAATCAGTTTAGCTGCCAAGATTTTGACGGAACATTTAGCAATGTTTGTTGATTTAACCGACGAAGCTAAGAACGCCGAAATCATGGTTGAAAAAGAAGAGACCCACAAGGAAAAGATGCTTGAAATGACGATTGAGGAGCTTGACTTATCAGTTCGTTCATACAACTGTCTTAAACGTGCGGGAATCAACACTGTTCAAGAGCTGACCAACAAGACTGAAGCTGACATGATGAAGGTTCGTAACTTAGGCCGGAAATCATTGGAAGAAGTCAAGGCAAAGCTCAACGACCTCGGGTTATCACTTCGTAAAGAAGACTAGTATAAGTATAAAAAGGAGGGTATCCAGTAATGAGTTACCGTAAATTGCAACGAACAAGTTCACAACGTCGCGCGTTACTTCGTGATCTTACCACTGAATTATTAATTCATGGTCAAATCAAGACCACTGAAGCCCGTGCCAAAGAAGTACGTTCTACTACTGACAAAATGATCAGCTTAGGTAAGCGCGGAGACTTGCACGCTCGTCGTCAAGCCGCAGCATTCCTTCGTGATGTAGTTGCTGATGTTAAAGAAGATGGCGATAACATCGAAATCTCTACAGCATTGCAAAAGCTATTCAGCGAAGTTGCTCCTAAGTATGCTGACCGTAATGGTGGTTATACTCGTATCATGAAGACCATGCCTCGTCGTGGCGATGGCGCACAAATGGTTATTCTGCAACTTGTTGACTAATTAAGTAGTATTAAAGCAGTAATCGTGATCAGCTCTATTGCTGATCGCAATAGAATCACACCGAGTTTATGGTATAAAGCGCTATGATGATGATGAATTCGAGTCTAGCTTGAATGCGGTTTGTCCGTGCGCCATTTACTCGGTAGTG
>NZ_BAAKGN010000029.1:0-33450 GCF_059704265.1 Secundilactobacillus sp. MJ173 | reverse complement strand
GTGGTTAAATTAGTTGCTACTTCTGGTAAAGCCAATATTACATTGTCAAACAGTAACTCACCAATGGGCAAGAATGATTCAACTGTTGGGATTACTTATTCTTCATACTATAACAACAAGAGCTTAAACGGCTTGTCTGTGATGGCCAGTGCCAAATCATACGTCTTCACCAATGTCGCTAATCGTTATCACTATTCAAAGAGTGAACGGACGAACGTTGCTGAACATGAACTTGGCCACGCATTAGGCTTAGAACATAACGTTGGTAAGAAGAGTGTCATGTATTACGCTACCAGAGATCAATCCGTATCGAAACCAGATGTTAATGGTTTGGTACACAGTTACCGTTAATATTAAAAAATTAAATTAGAAATGAAATATCCATTCCGGGGGGAATGGATATTTTTTGTATGAAGGTGCAAATGGACCCATATTATAGGTAGAAACTATTTTTAATTCTGATGTTTTTGAGGCATATAACGTCATAACATCACGGTTTCGTCATGAAATTGATCGTTCATCACGGTGTCAAATGACGTGGGTGTTATGCTGTATTTGAGGAGGGAAAGTGGAATGAAATTCACAACTGCAGAAAAATATTTGTTGGTCACAGAACGAATTGGGGAAAAGCCGATGTTACGAACCCGGTTCACCAGCCAGTCTTACTTTGTGTTAGCGGTATTTTTAGATTTGGTAGCTGAGCATACCATTCGGATAACAGATGATCAGGTTGAATTTGATGAAACCGTTAACTTGCCAGATTATCTATCGATATTTGTTAAACAGCTAAGGGAAGCTTTAACTCAAGATCAGCATCTAGAGTCTGCTTTAAAGCCACTTACTAGCTGGGATATCGCCAACCAGTTATACGATGGTATCGGTAACGATTTATTGTCAGACGGCCAGGTAGAACGTGTGCTTTTTCAGAATAACTTAAAACCACACGTGATATATCAACCAACAGAGCAAGCGCGAGTCGCATGTCGGGCTTGGCTAGTGGATAATTTGAATGGCAATTCTGTTAATGTAGCTGCTTTGAACTTATTCGCTATATTACAGCAAATGGATGGACTTAAATGGGTGGTGGCAGACGAACAGACCCGGACAGCATTAACCCAAACAATCAGTCAGAATTCGCATTTAAAGTTGATCCAGAAAATTACGGTAGCGGCTGCGGAAGTCATTACTCAAAAACGTTTCTGGCTGGATTCTTGGTTAAGTTAAATTATTGTAATAATGAGAAATTACTATTTAGTATTTTTAATTTATAAAAAAAGATTTTTTATAAATGCTTTAAAAACGGTTCTGAATATAAAACCTGCTACAAACGCATTATTATGTATAATTACAATATAATCGGCCTGTTTTTTTTATAAGAAGTGGAGTCATAATGCTTGACTGTGACAACCATTATCGCTATATTTATGCATAAGCTAGACATTCCAATACGTGTGTTCAGTAAGGGGGATTGCTGGACCAAATCAGCCTGGCTATGGAGGAGGGATAAAGATAGGCTAAAAAATTTAATATTGGGTTTAATTCGGCATAGTTGGTATGTATCTAATGACTTATTTGTGATATTTTGTATGATTTTGGAGGAAGCCGTTTTGAAAAAGCAGGGTGGACCCCGACACGTGATGGTTGAACGTGAAGGTGGCTTGATCCGGTTTCACCCTTACAAAATAGGAGAGGATTGGGTTAAGTAGCATAAGTTTGTTCATGTTTTAACTATTGCGACACCTAAAGATGATTTAGCGGCATAAGCATCATGAACGATTGAATTGATTGAGGCAGTTGCCTAATGGGGTGGCTGCTTTTTAATCGGCTTATGTTTTAGAGCTGGCATGGTAAGTACGTTTATAGCGGCGAGTTAATCGTTTTACTCGATGATTTTTTGATGCTCAAATCGTTATTTTAAGAGGAAAATGATGCCAAAAGCTTACTTGTCAATTACAATAATAACGCTAAAAGCTTGTTATTATCAAAAATATGTGATATATTATATTTGTTGTTAAGAACGAAAAAAGTTAATTTAAATGCTCAGTTCTAATATCAATTAGGACACGACCCGTTCTCGGAAGCTTATAGCTTGCCGAATGAATGGGTCTTTTTTGTTCTTAAGATTGATTTCATAATTCCGGGGGATTCAGAAACCAGTAGGTCTGGTGAGGAAGATGAAAAAGCTTACTACAAGTGTTGCAGATACCACTTTATATTTGATGATTGCGTTGAAATGTCACTGATCGTTAAATAATGAATAGCTGGGGAGCTATTACGAAGTGATGTCGTCCTAACAGTGGTTGGAGGCCGCAGTTAGGTAAGAACGGTGTGTGTCTGGGGTGATTCATACCGTTTGGTGGGTTTCTTATTCTTGGAGCGTATTTAGTTAGAGTAAAGTAATATATGCCTGTCTAGATGCGACAGTGAATAGGATTCAGTTGTGTTGAATAACTAGGTTGTCACAAAATAAAAGATTCGCTTTGGTTATCTTTAGAGATACCAAAACGAATTTTTTATTTTGTCGTAAAAAAAGATCACCCGGGGGAGGGTGATCTTATAGGAGTAGGCATTTTCGTGATGGGGTTCACGGAAATATAAATTTTACTTTGGAGGAGTAAAATGAAAAAGCTCACTTAATATCTTTATTAAGATATTAGGCTATGGTTATAATATAATCTCTAAATGTGAAGAAAGTGTGAAGATGACATAACAATTATCAAAATATTACGGTTAAATTAATAGTTAACGTTGCTAATCATATGAGATTGTGATTAATATTTTTCGTTAAAGGTAGTTATTACATCAAAACGGAAATCGCTGCTATTGCTGACATGTAAGCGTTCATAGTTGGTTGAACCTGATGCTTGAAATATCATCTAATTCACATTTAGCTATCTTTGTTTTTTAATCGTAAAATAAAATATTACATTTATATTACAACAATCTTTTTACTTATTTTTGATAAGTTTGGTTGAATTTATTTGTATTAGTGATATAGTGTAATAGTAAAATAGAACACTAATAAGGAGGGGCTATCATGGAGTTTGACGACAAGGTACCCATTTACTACCAGATTAAAACGGTAATCTATGATCAAATTATTGCTGGTCAATTAGCACCTGGCGATAAGTTGCCTGCAGTTCGGCAACTTGCGGTTTCGCTGACTGTTAACGTTAATACTGTCCAACGAGCGCTGCGTGAAATGATTGACGAAGGTGTCATTATTTCGCAACGTGGTCGAGGTAATTTCGTGACCTCGAACGCTGAGATTGTTGAACAGCTCAAACAAGAATTGATTGATCGTTATTTGAAGCAACTTTATGATCAACTTCATCGGTTAAACATTAGTAATGAACAAATAATTAATGAAGTAACAGCATATATTGAAAGGCAGGGGGATTTAAATGACGACAACGCTGAAAGTTGAAAAGCTAAGCTATCGTAGAAACTTAAAACGAATTTTAGCCGATGTTTCGTTATCATTGTCAGGCAACAAAATCGTCGGGCTATTAGGTGAAAATGGTGCGGGTAAAACCACGCTGATGCGTTTGATTGCTGGTGTGGCAAAGAATGCCAAGGGAACAATTACTGTCAATGATGAGGCCAATCTAGCTACTCGTAAAAGTTTGATTAGTTATAGTAATCCGTTAGGTGGTATGGCGACTAACAAGCGTATCAGCGAGGTCAAAGATTTTTATCAACGGGTTTATCCGGATTTTGATGAGCAAAAATATGCACAGATGATCTCGTTTTTAAAGTTGGATGAAACGCAACGGTTGTCGGCTTTATCAAAGGGAACTCGAGAAAAATTGGTAATCAGCTTGACGTTAGCTCGCCAAGCCAGTGTGTATTTGCTTGATGAGCCGTTTAGTGGTATCGACAGTATGAGCCGGAAGAAGATCATTAATAGTATTATTCAGTGGAAACCGGCTGACTCATTGATGATCATTAGCGACCACTACGTTTCGGAAATTGCACCGATTCTTGATGAAATCGTGGTGGTAAAGGATAACACCATTGCCTTGCACAAAGCTGCTGACACCATTCGTGAAGAGAGTGGCCAGAGTATCGAATCGTACTATGAAAGTTTATACGGGGAGGCTGACTCAAATGACTAAGTTTACTTCATTAATATCTGCGCTGTTGCGGGATCGATTTAAAGCTATAAACCGTATTATTGTGTTGATGCTGATTGCAATCGTTGTGACTGAAGTCTACGTGTTCTTTCAAGCGGGCACTGATAACCTAGGGACTAACCTGATGACTTATACCATTTTATGGAGTTCAGTGGCGTCGTTTATCGTTTTTATCAGGTTGTCGATGTTTAACGAAAACGTTTATCAAAACGATTCTATTCGCTTGATACCAGCCAGCGATACTAAAGTTTATCTCGGTAGTTTATGTACTACGGTGATCGGACTCCTGTACTTTATGGTTGTCCAGTTTGTTCTACGACTCGTGGTCTCGCTGATAGCTGGTAATAGTATTACCGACCTCATAGGACAGATCTTCTCGGGAGACGGTATGAGCTCAGGTCAAAGTATTGGCATCATTTTAATTTCACTTGGAATTGCGTTAGTTGCAATCGTGATGGTTTGGACGACGATTTCCTTAATCCATTTGATCATGCTGAGTATTGACGCGTTTTTGCCAATTGGCCGTCAAAGAATTATTCGTGGCATTTTATATGTCGTCATCAGTATGGCGATTATTCGGTTAGGAGCAGCCTTCTTCAATATTTATGGCACACTGATGAATGGTCTTTCATTGGGCTGGGGCGCTGCCTTTTCTATACTGGGAGTTTTGGCACTAGTGGTAGTGGTAGAATCCTTAGCTAACGTTCTGTTAATGAATAAATTTGTGGAAACGGCACAATAGTACTTTAGTGTTATTGATAATAAGGAAAACCGGTTTACCAGTTCACCGTGACTGATAAGCCGGTTTTTGCATCCGATTATTAAAAGCCTGACATTAGGATAAATTTTCCGTATTCCCATATCCCTTTCATGATTGTTTAGTATTCTAATAAAATGAATTTGTAATTTTTCGGAGGAACAATCATGAACAATCAGAACCACGTAACTCGGGGGATTATGTTAGCCCTGCTTGCTTCAATGATGTGGGGAATCTCTGGTACGGTGTTACAGTATATTTCACAAAACCAGCACATTCCCGCTGCTTGGTTTTTGTCAGCGCGGACGTTAGGAGCGGGTATCCTGTTGATGATCATTGGGGCATTCACCTCTCATGGGCATATTTTTCAAGTTTTTAAGTCTTGGCGCCTAGCAGGGTCATTGTTAGCCTATGCAGTTTTTGGACTCAGCGCGAACTTGCTGACTTTCTACATGTCCGTTCAAACGGGAAACGCTGCTTCTGCAACCATCTTGCAGTATCTTAGCCCGCTGTTTATCGTGGTGGGCAGTTTAGTGTTTAAGCGTGAGACGCCTTATCGTAGTGATTTAATTGCCTTTGCTGTTTCAATGTTAGGCGTTTTCTTAGCAATCACAAAGGGCAATGTGTCACAGTTAGCGATTCCGTTAAACGCGCTAATCTGGGGAATTGGCTCTGGCATTACCGCTGCGTTTTACGTCACGTTACCCAGACCAATTGTTAAAGCTGGGGTCTCACCAATCCTTATTTTGGGTTGGGGAACGCTACTTTCTGGTCTGTTGTTTAATTTACATCAGCCAGTTTGGGCGCATACGCCACCATTAACGCCTAATCTCGTACTGTCTATGATGACGGTTATCGTTTTAGGCACGATCTTACCGTTTTGTTTGTTATTGATCAGTAGCAATTACGCACCATCAGATGTGATTAGTATTGTGGACGCTGCACAGCCTGTAGTGACCTTCATCTTGAGTGTCGTTTTCCTCGGATTGCAGATCAGCTGGGTGGAAGTCCTCGGTTCTGCACTAGTGGTGTTTGCTATCTATCTGTTGCAAAATGGCCGGGCCCGCAGCCTGCAAACCAGTTCTTTAGGCACCGATAATGATATTGAACTAGATTAGTGTTTTCAGTGGCTGGCAGGCGCATGGTGAAATTACATCTTGCACTTTTCTCATTATATTGTTAAAATACTCTCATAAACACAGAAGGGAGTGCCATATCATGCTAATGAATCGTCTAAGTTCAACAACACAGCGATTTTTCTTCTTCTTTAACCAGCCTGGCTATCAACCAGTTAGTTAGAGAAGTTGCTATTAGTGTGGCACTTATCACTACTGGTCAGACAGCTAGGCGAAACGCTTGGGCTGTCTGGCTGGTTAAAACACCAGCGGACATCGTGGTCCCTGGTGTTTTTTGTTGGTCTGACCAGATAGTGTTCACTTGAGAGATGCAATCATTAAGGAGGAATAAAGATGGAGAACACAGTGGTCTCACGCGTATTCGGTCGATTAGCTAAGAAGGAGTCATTAGACCGATATTTAGATAAGGACAGTCTGTTAGAGAAGTCGATGGATGCAAAAGATTTACTATTATTAGGGGTTGGAACCGTGATTGGAACCGGGATTTTTATTCTTCCCGGAACAGTGGCTGCACTGTATAGCGGTCCTGGAATCGTCATGTCGTTCGTTTTGGCAGCCTTAGTGTGCGCCACCGCAGCCATGTGTTACGCCGAGTTTTCTTCAGCATTACCCGTTGCAGGTAGCGCCTATTCATACGGTAATATCGTGTTTGGCGAATTTATCGGCTGGGTGATTGGCTGGGCGTTGATTCTGGAGTATATGTTGTCAGTTGCCGCAGTTTCTACAGGTTGGTCGGCCTACCTCGTGTCGTTCTTAAAAGGGATTGGCATCACCGTTCCTAAAGCAATCACGGGCAGCTTTGATCCGGCTCATGGCACTTATATCAACATTTTTGCAGTTCTCATCGTGTTGGCAATCAGTTTACTGCTGACACAAGGGGTGAAAACTTCTACTCGAATCAATAACGTGATCGTTGTTGCTAAAATTGCGATTATTATTTTATTTGTCATCGTCGGCATGTTCTACGTTAAGCCAAGTAACTGGTCACCATTTGCACCATATGGTTCTCATGGTATTATGCGTGGTGCTTCATTAGTCTTCTATGCTTATCTCGGTTTCGACTGTGTGTCAGCTTCTGCAGCGGAAGTTAAAAACCCAAAGCGTAATATGCCGATTGGTATTATTGGGACTTTGATTATCTGTACGCTGCTGTACATGGCTGTTGCTGCAGTCCTGACAGGGATGGTTTCATACACTAAATTAAACGTTGCGGCACCGGTATCATTCGCCCTTCAGTTGGTCAATCAAAACTGGGTGGCTGGTATCATTTCTATCGGTGCGTTAGCAGGGATGTTTACCATGATGTTATCAATGATCTACAGTTCATCACGTTTGATCTATTCCATTGGTCGTGACGGTTTACTACCCAAGGGTCTTGGTAAAATCAATATGAAGCATCAAGTTCCAAGCCATAGTTTATTAGCCGTTACACTTGTGATTGCAGTGATGGGTGGCTTGGTATCACTGGATCGGTTAACCCAATTAGTTAATATCGGTACTTTGATTGCCTTCACCATGATGTCATTGGGTGTTTTGCCATTACGGAAGCGGCAGGATCTTGAAAATACTGGGTTCAAAGTACCACTATACCCATACTTACCGATTATCTCCGCTGGTTTGTGCATTTGGATGCTGTTACAGTTGCCGCTAGATACGTGGATCGTTTCTGGTATCTGGTTTGCGGTTGGTGTTATCATCTATATTACTTATGGTGTGCGACACAGTCAGCTAAATCAAAAAGCTTAATTTATAAAATAAAATGGCCTACCCAACAAATTAACTTTGCTGAGTAGGCCATTTTTTGGTGTTATTGATTTGTACTATGACTATCGTAAACCGTGTAAGTGGGGTTATTCCCAGATTTCCAGTCGAAACCGTTTTTGGTGTTCTGCTGGTTTTCTTGGGTGTTGAAGTTATCTAACTTTTTCTTGGATAATCCCAGTGAAGTTCTCAATGAATCAGAGGCGCTTTGGAGTGCTTCACTAGCGGGTATCTGGAAGGATTCGGCGTTAATGTAAGCACCGACACCTTTTAAGCTGGATTTTTTAACGTGCTTAACTGAGTCTTTGTCGTTTTCAGCTAGGCTGATCATGTCGTTAAAGGCCATATTTGTTTTCATGTTGTTGGAGAGCAATTTTAATAGCTTTTGATACATTGAAACGTTGCCAGATTTAGACACCTTTTTAACGATTTGCTGAATCACCTGTTGCTGGCGTTGCTGACGACCGTAGTCACCATTCGGATCTTCGTAACGCATACGGGCGAAAGCAAGAGCTTGTTTACCATTTAAATGAGCATTTCCTTTTTTGAATGACATATGCGTGTGTGAGTCACTCCATGAGAACGGCACTTTGACATCGATCCCGCCAATGGCATTGACGACCTTTTCAAGACCGCCCATGTTGATCAAAACGTAGTAGTTGATGGGAACGTTTAGGAGGTTCTCAACCGTCTTCATAGAAGTTGAAGCTCCGCCAACGGTATAGGCAGCGTTGATTTTTTGCGTGTCGTTGGTCCCAGAGATTTTAACCAGTGTGTCACGGGGAATGCTGACCATGGTTGCCTTTTTGGTTTTGGGATTGATGGTCACGACCATTATGGTGTCTGTTCGTCCCTTATCCGTTCGACCTAAAGCGCCCGTATCAGTTCCCATCAATAAGATACTGACGGGTTTTGAATTTGAAACCTTAGTCTTACTTGCACCATGGGCTGCAGAATAAGTTTTATCGAGGCTTGTTTTAGTTTGGTAGGCCACATAGGCGCCACCAGCACCAATGAGGATAATCAGGGTGAAGAGTATCCAAGTAAAGACGCGGCGTTTTTTGGAACGCTTTTTGGGCGTCAAGTGTTTAGGGTCTTGATTTGTCATAAGTGGCTCCTTAGTTAAGTATAATTAGTAAGTTGAGTATAGGGTTAATCACCGTTTTTTACAATCGTAATTATTAAGAATAGAGGATAAAAGAGCTATTTTAAAGTGAAAAAGCCGAATATTAGCAAAACTTAAAAGTTGCGACGATCGCTTTTGCGGGAAATTTAATGCGATGCTGAAGTGTAATTAATTCCCACCTGCTAATCCTTGCATTATACTAATCTTCGAAGAACGTCACTTAGAAAGGAATTGATCATATTGACAGTTTTTAGTGCCTTTAGTAATGAGCAAATTATTGAATTCTTAAAATCACAAGTTACTGACGGTGAAGTATTTACCGACCCAGAGACTTTAAACAAACAGTCATTCAGTTCGAAAATGACTAGTGATGATAGCGGGTTGGCATTGGCTTATATTGAAGCCAAGTCAACGAAAGATGTCCAGGGCGTGATGCGTGCAGCCCGGAAATTTCATATTTCTGTGATTCCTCAAGACCAGTATACGAGTACGGTGGTTGGCGCTGATGGACTGGCAGGCAGTTTTGTACTTTCGACTAAGCAAATGAACCACATCAAAGAAATCAGTAAAGCTGATTCCTTAGCCGTAGTGGAGCCAGGGGTCATCAACGGTGATTTGGATAAAGCAGCACGTGAACAGGGCATGTTTTATGCGCCAGATCCAGGTTCTAAACCAATTTCAGGTATTGGCGGCAACGTGGCGACCAATGCCGGTGGGATGAGTACGGTGAAATATGGCGCGACTAAGGATAACGTGCTGGGGCTGAAAGTAGTCCTAGCGGATGGCCGTGAGATTAAACTTGGCGGACGCACCCTGAAACAGGCTTTTGGGTATAATTTAACGCAATTATTTGTGGGTTCTGAAGGGACTTTGGGTGTTATCACAGAAGTCACGGTTAAATTAATGCCGATTCCAATCGGCCAGCCAACGATGGGGATTGCCTTCTTTGAAAACATGACTAAGCTAGCTGAAGCGGTTGCTGAAATTCGAATCTCTGGTGTTTACCCGACGATGCTTGAAGCGTTGGATAATGCAACCATCGAAGCCTTAGATCAATATGAAGGTACCCACTTCAGCGATAACAGTGGTGCCATGTTAATTTTCAAAGTCGATAATAGCGTGCCAGAAGTGGTGGATAAACTAAAAGAACTGATGGCCAAACATGGTGCGAAGAATGCCACGGTTACGACGGATTCTACAGAACAGGCTGCTTTGGAAAAACTACGGCGTGATATGCTGCCAGCAGTTTTTGCGGGCCAGAATCATATTATGGAAGACATGGCGATGCCGTTATCTAAGCTGGCACCAATGATGGATTACATTCATGAAGTCGGTGAGCAAGAACACCTGAAGATTTACGTTGCGGGGCATGCCGGTGACGGCAATGTGCATCCAACCATCGTTTGGCCAAAGGAAGAAACGGAAACACCACAGGCTGTGGTTGAAGCGTTGCAGCTGATGTTCCATAAAACGTTGGAACTGGGTGGCACGATTTCGGGTGAACACGCGGTTGGTACGTTGAAGAACCAGTGGAATAACGAAGAATTGGGCGAAGATGTGGATCAAATTCAGCATCAGATCAAGGCGTTGTTTGATCCGATGGGGTTGTTGAATCCGAAGAGGAAAATTAATTAGAGCGTGAAGAAAGCCGTTTTGCTCCCAGAGCCTAAAGAGACCCAGCATAAAATCCCGGTTTTGGATTTTGTGCTGGGTCTCTTTAGGTGGCAGGGAGCAGGCTTTCTGAACGCGTTTAGTCAATGTAAAAGAAAAGAACCTGGGAAAACCCAGTGCTTTCCTTTCGCATTGACTAAACGCGCGCCACAACTCTGATTCCTGCCATGTAACGCGAAAAAGGCTACTCCGACAAAAAACGTCGGAATAGCCTTTTTCACGTTATATTCTGGAATCAACCCGAGTTGTTCCGCGCTCTTTTCTTTAAATCAATACCCCATTCGTATGATCCACTTCATGCTGAATAATCTGCGCAGTGAAATCTTTAAACGTCTGTGTGTGCGACTTAAAATTTTGATCTTGATACGTCACTTCAATGTTTTTATATCGAGTCGTCGTCCGTTGGCCTTCCAGTGAAAGACAGCCCTCAGTTGCTTCGTAGGGGTCGCTTTTCTTTGTGATTTCTGGGTTGATCATTGGAATGGACAGCACGCCAAGTTGGATGGCGATGATGCGTTTATTTACGCCAATCATGTTAGCGGCTAGCCCGACTGCCCGACTGGTATTGGCTTTTAGCGTGTCGACTAAGTCAGTGACTGCTTGCGCATCTGCTTCGGTGGCACGAGTTGCTTTTCTAGAAAGAAAGGCTTGATTATGGTTAATCTGTTTGATCATACAACGAAAACTCCTTCTTAAAATAAGTTGCCGATAATATCATCAGCGATGGTTGGTACGCCTTTGGCCAGTTCAGTCACAATTTTTTTAGCTGGACTGATTTTACCAATAGCACCGGCAATTTGACCCGCCATAAAACTACCATGGTCAACGTCGCCAACAATGGCACGTTGTAAAGAACCGCTGGATAGTTGTTGGAAGGTTGTTGGATCAGTCGTTGCTAACAGTTTTTCGGTTAAGGGTGTTTTTAAACTGCGAACGCGATTGGCACCGGTGCCGGTAACGATTGTACCATTGTCATTCGCTTGAATCACTAGGTGTTTGTAGCTGTAGGCAACGGGCGTTTCTTCGGCGACTAGAAAGGCAGTGCCAACTTGGACGCCTGAAGCACCTAGTGCGAAGGCCGCTTTTACGCCAGCTCTAGTACCAATGCCACCCGCAGCGATGACGGGAATATCAACGGCAGCAACTACCTGAGGGACTAGTGACATGGTGGTTTCAGTCCCAATGTGGCCACCGGATTCTAACCCTTCTGCAACCACTGCAGCCGCACCAAGATCAGCCATTTTCTTAGCGATTTCAACGTTAGGGATGACTGGAATCACGGTTGTGCCAACTTTCAGCAAGTCTTCAAAAAACGGTGCAGGGTTACCCGCACTAGTGAATACCACTGGGACTGGGTCAGCCAGAAGCACTGGTAGTAAGTCCTTAATATTGGGCTGCTGCAGCATTAAGTTCACACCAAAGGGCTTATCAGTAGTAGCGCGAATGGCTTTTAAATCCTCTTGAAGTGACTGAGCGGATGAATCAGCCGTGGTTAACACACCTAAACCGCCGGCGTCACTGACCGCAGCAACTAAATCCGGCTTGGAGATTCGTGCCATTGCGCCTTGAACGATAGGATATTGAATGTGAAGTAAACTGGTTAATTGCATGGGAAAGTCTCCTTTAACTAAAAGTGACATAATAAATCATTTTATCACTTAAAGAATACCATGAAATGGCAAGACTTTAATCAATTAATAGACAAAAAACGATGAATCCTGTGGGATAGGATTCATCGTTTTTTCATTAGTCAAACAAGTATTCAAATGTTTATCTGCCAGCAACGGGTTGTTTTGCTGCTTCTTCCTCACGCATCCGCTTGAGTTCGCGTTGCTTACCAAGTTCTGCCAAATGAACTTCGTGAGTCAAGAAAGCATGGGTTTTAGCATTGTAGTTGTGCTTTTGTCCCAACTTAACCAGGTAGCCGTTGATGAAGTCAACTTCAGTTGGTCGGTAGTTGTGCATATCTTGATACATTGAAGGGTAGTGGAGTGGGTTAGCAACTTTCGAAACGTAGTTGATGCTGTCCAATTCCTGCTTACGGGTATTAAGCATCTGAACACCATCACGTTCACAGACATCGTAAGCTTCGTCGATAAGTTGTCGACTCATTTCGTCAGCACCATCATAGTCAGCGTATTCACCCATAGTCATTTCAAACATGGTGCAAAGGGTGTTAACGACTGAGTTGAAGACCACTTTGGCCATTAGCGTACCACGGAAGTTCGTCGTCAAGTTTGGATTGAACTGTGCTTTTTCAAGCTGTTCAACTAGTTTATGAGTGAAATCGTCAGGCTTTTCGGTGTAGTTAGCCAAGTTCATCGAACCAGCACCGCGCTTACCGATAAAGTCAACGTCGCCAGGGCCGTTCAAAACGGTAGCAACTAGTGCAGTCCCTGCAACCAGCTTTTCAGGCTTGAAGTACTTCAAAAGTTTTTCAACGTGGCCCATCCCGTTCATGCAGGTAAAGGCATATTGGTTAGGCTTAAAGAAGTGCTCGCACCGCTTGAGCATATCTGATAGTTGCATTTGCTTGAGGAAGAAGATGTAGCAATCTGGGTTACCATCATATTCTTCTGGGTAGTAAACGTTAACTGGTACAAGGTGCTTGTCTTCATGATCACGGGAAACATAAACGCCGCCTTGTTCGCGCATCTTTTCTACGTGGGGCTTCCAGCCATCAACAAAGTCAACCTCGTTACCAGCATCCTGTAACAAAACACCATAACGTAAACCCATTGCACCTGAACCTACAACTGTGAATTTCATATGTATTACCCCTTTAAATAAGTATTTACTTTGAAGCAAAAAAGCCCTTCAAGTCATCTCTGACTTAAAGGGCACGAGTGCGTTACCACCTTTATATTTTCTATTTGTCACCAAATAGAACTTACGATCTGCAAACACAGATCCAAGTTGATATCGAAGATTGACTCCGCCTTTGAATACTAGTTACCGTTCATCAAAGATGCTTGGAGGTGATTTGCTGGTACGATTTGTCCGCTTACACCAAACCGAACTCGCTGAAGGTGTACCAACGCTGTCCTCGTTAACGCATTTGCTTATCAAGTTGACCCTATAATAACACTTAAATGTGAGATGTCAAATCTAATTTTAATGTTTATCTAATTATATTGGCTGATCATGACGATTGGTTTTTTGCCGGTGTTAATTACGGCCGCTATGTGCTACGCTTAATTGAGAAAGATTAATTTGACTAATAGCAACTAACAACCATGATTTCTTAAGAAGGATGAAGCTTATGACAAGTAATGTTGAACCGTTAATTATCCCAATTATTAAGCATCAAAAGGGTTATAAGTTTGCAAAAATTATTGATCAAAATGAACCGTCTGAAGTCTCATTTGCGCAACGGCTAAGTGATGTTCAAAATGTTGACCTAGACGGTACTTTTAGGATGCCATACGATGACAGCGAGATTTTCGTTGCTCATGATAAAAAGCGGGCTACAAGTGTCTCCATTGATTTTGACGCTGGTTCCGGTTTCTCTGCTGACTTTTTCCCGGATCAGGTCAATTTATCCACGGGGTCGTATGAAAACCTCCGTAATTTCACACTTCATGATGGGGATGTTCTTAAAACCAAAGCAGGTAAAAGCGAGTATGTTTTTACTTACAGCGGTAGTAAGTTTGAGGCCTTTCAGCGGACGAAGAGGGAATTTTATCATTTTATTCTGCGCAAGAACGGGGTCTATGATTTTTCCAGGATGAGAATCGTGAAGAACAAGCTGAAGTTTGAAACGTTGAAGTATAATGCGATTAAAGAGAAAAAACTATCGACGGGTCTGGCTAAAAACGAAGACGCGTTGCAGGTATTGAACAAGTTATTTGGGCAAATGATTGCACTTACTAAAGAGAGTGTTCGCGGACGGTTCGTCACTGCCGGGCGTGCTAAATTAGTTAAAAAGGGAATCAAAGTTGAATTGGTTGATCATGAGACTGTGGAACAGAAAAGTAAAAGTCAATCAGCCTAGCTTTTATCATTTTGAAAATATGAATTAAAGACGCGTTATTCCAGGACAATTGTCGGGGATAACGCGTCTTTGTGGTACACCTATCAGTACCAATCAGAGTCTTAGGAATTTACCAGTGTCACTCATATTTTTCAGAAATGCGGGAACAGTTTCCGTTCGATTCCAGTCCCGTTGCAATTCACAGGCTAACTGAGCATAGGAAGTGGGGTGTGCACCGGCCTGTTCGATTCGACGTAACGCTGCCTCGTGGGCAGCTAAACTGGTACCACCAACGGCATCAACCACCGGATAAACGTCATAGCCTTCATCAATGGCGTCGATTGCGGGAAAGGTGAGACAAGCTTCAGTCCAAAGTGCGGCCATAATGATGTTATGGCGGTTCGTTGACGTGATGGCTTCGTTAAATTCTTTGTCTTCCCAAGCATTGATCGTGGTGCGGTCATACGACGGGATGTTACCCAAGATATCTTTGAGCCCGGCAATCGTATCTTGATTACGGCCCGTACCCACGTTTACCGTTGACAGAATAATGGGCACTTGGAAGTCTTGAAGCAGTTTAGTAGTGGCGATAATGTTTTGGACTAACTGATAACGATTCATTGATTCAATGGATTGAATCTGAGTGGGCTGATAGTCAATAATTGCAAAAACACTGTTTCCTGGTGCCAGTAAGCGATCATTTTTAGGATCTCTTGGTGCATAACTTGTCATCTGGAATCATTCCTCTCCTTTTGATTACGCACATTATAATCAGGAGAATAGTTGATTCATAGTATCTTCACTTATTTCAGACATTTTTAATTGAGTGTCAAACAGGCTGTGCCATAGGTCGATATTTGTTAGGATTTCAATTAATTTTTAGCCCAAAGTAGCATTTACTGTACTTTAGCGCTATACGTCAATATCGCCTAATAACGCGATAAAACTCAGCTTCTTCGAATAGACACTATTTAAAAATGGCGTATAACAAAATCGGTATAAATGGCGCCAGCAATAAGTTAGCCACTTTAATTTGAGTTAATTTCAACATGTTTAAGCCGATGATCAAAATCAATAGTGAACCCACACAGGTCATTTCATTAATAACGGTGTGAGTAAACAGTGGCGCCACCCACTGTGCCAGCAACGTTAAAACTGATTCGTAAATCACCACTGAGATGGAGGAAAAAGCAACGCCGAGACCAAGGGTTGTGGCAAGTATCAAGACGAAAATCCCGTCAATCATTGACTTAGTGTACAGCACTGAATTATTGCCGGCCATGCCGCTCTGCAAGGAGCCCACGATGGCCATAGCACCCACGCAGATGAACAGGGTGCCCGTCACAAAGCCCTCGGAAAAATGGTTATCACCTTGTAACCCCATCATTTTTTCTAACCAATCACCAAAACGATTAAACTGATGATCAAAGTTAATAAGTTCACCAACAATGGCACCAATGACCATTGAAAGCACCACGAAAACGGTATTATTCCCCTTCAGTGATCCGCTAATACCAACATAAATGACGCAGATACCTAAACTCTGCATCACTAAGGTTTTGACACGTTCTGAGATCCCTTTTTTAAAGGCCAGGCCGATACTGCCTCCTAAGGCAACGGCCAGACCGTTTGCTAACGCTCCAAATAACATCATGTTAATTTCCCCTTAAGATTAAAAAATAATGAATATATGCATTTTTCTATCATAAATGTTTTGGAACTGGCTGGCAAGCGTCTTTTCAAAAGGTAGAGCGGAATTTTAAGCGCACTTTTCTATCACTGCGTTCGAAATTTTGTTACGCTTATTTCATAGATGTTACTGGTAGACGCCACTTGATCTGAAATTGGAGGGAACGCTATATGACACAGTATCCGAAGACTCAGGACCAACTCAACCAACTGATTGCCGACTTAAGCCAGCTGCATACCAATATTCAGCAGACTCACTGGTATATGCGTGGTTCAGAATTTTACAAGTTACACCCGCTGATGGATGATTATAACGATACGCTGGACGAACAATTGGATGCAGTGGCGGAACGACTGATTGCTATCGGTGGCAGCCCCATTGCCACCACCCATGAATTTATTGAGCTGACTGGATTGCCAGACGAAAAGCTCACCTTTGACCAACTGTCGCTGTCTCAATTGATGGCGCGTTTAGATGATCAGCTTAAATACCTGCGTGATCAGTATCAAACGGGCATCGAGATTACGGATGATGAGCGGGATTACTCCACTCAAGACATGTTGATTGCAAACCATACCGAAATTGAAAAATTAATCTGGATGGTTTCAGCCTATTTAGATAAGGGACCCTTAGATTAACCTGCAGGCGCTGGATGATGAAAGTCATCGCGGCGCTTTTTTGATGCTGAAACCTAGAAACAAACGTGATACGCTATAACAAAACGGTAATGGGGTATCGGTATGACGATATTTGATCAATTTCAACTAAAAGGAAATTCAGCCTTGAGCGCACCCATGGCACACTATATGCGCGATCAATTTATTTTTGCTGGGCTAAAAACACCTGAACGTAAATCGCAGTCGAAGACACTGATTAAGCAAAGCAAGAAGGTTGCGATACCGGAACTGCTTACTGGTATTGAAGTTTTGTATCAACGGTCAGAACGTGAGTATCAATACGTTGCCATTGATTTAATGGTGGCAAACGTGAAACGGATGAATTTTACTGAAATCCAGCCGCTTGCCAAATTAGTCACTCAAAAGGCTTGGTGGGATTCTGTTGACGCTTTGCGTAAAGGGTTCGGCGATTATATTCGGGTACATCCTGATGATAAACGCCGCGTTTTTGAATTATTCAATGGTGACGACAACTTCTGGATGCGGCGGGTTGCCATTACCCTTCAGCTGATGGAGAAAGATCAGACGGATACGCGGATGCTCACCGAGGCAATCTTAGCTGATCTGGAAACGCCCGAATTTTTTATCCAGAAAGCGATTGGCTGGGCGCTACGTAATTACAGTAAAGTTAATCCGCAATGGGTTGCCAATTTCATAGACTCGCATGCGTTAAGCCGACTGGCAATCAGTGAGGGCAGTAAGTACCTGAAAGCTAATGGGAAATAAGATTAGCTGGAAATGATGGTAATCGATCAAAATTCTAATTGAAATATAACCGTCATCCATTTAAATCAGTGCTATCCTTAATTCGTGGAAAGGACTGACTTAAATTGCCTGAAAGTGCAATCGCAACAAAGGCGCCAGTGGTACCAATGGATAATTGGCAGAAACTGGCACGTCAATATGGCTTAACGACTCTTCCAGACAGCTGGAGAGAAGCAAGTGAAAGCCTTCGTCATCAAAAAGAAATTGGTTATTTGGAGACCTTCAATGACTTGAAAGAGATTTATTACACGTTGATTGGTAATGAATTCTTGCAAGACATTGTTTGCTATCATCCAGAACAGGTTCATACATACTGGTTAAAAGATTTAGAACAGTATGTTTTCATTACTGAATAGACTATTAAAAAAGTGTGTGATAAAACTCGGTAGATTCCAGAATTTAACGCAATAAAGCCTATTCCGACGAACTTTGTCGGAATAGGCTTTATTGCGTTAAATGGCCGGAATCTGAGTTTTGGAGCATGATTAGACTAGACTAAAGTGTTGAACCAAAAAAGCTTTTTCTGTTCCACTTAAAACACTAGATCACAGCGCTTTTAATTTACAAACTATAAATGCCAAAGCCATTGTGCCAGTCCCATAAAGAGTGGAATGGTGATTAATGAACAAAGGGTGGTAAGCCCGACCACAGTGGTGCTAAAAAGAGAATTTTTATGAAAGGTATTGCTGAAAATCGCCATCAAAGCAGCAACTGGCGTGGCCTGGCCGAGGAGGATGACTTCCTTAACCATCATGAATTGGTTGGGAACAAATTGCAAAATCACCAGTACAATTAGTGGCGCGATAATCAGTCGAGCCCCAATAGCCTGATATAGTGCTTTACTCTTAAGGGCACCGCGAACGTCACCTTCTGCGAGATAGCAACCCATGGCAATCATGACCAGCGGCAGGTTCATGTTGGCTAAATCGGATACCGTAGTCCCAAGGATGTTTGGCAATTTGACACCAGTTAAAGCGAACAACAGGCCGAAAATGAGGGCTAAAATTGCGGGATTGACCGCAAGACGTTTAAGCTGAATCGTTCGTCTATCACCAGAAATCATGTAAATCCCGTAGGTCCACAACGCAAAGTTGGAGACCCCCACGAAGATACTCATGTAGAAGATGCTGCCAGTTCCCAGCACGGCTTTAGAAAGCGGTAAGCCGATGAACCCCAGATTGGCAAAAATGAGTGCGAAACGAATGAGCATCTGCTCCGGTTTCCGAAAAATCAGTTTAGCAATCGCGATGGTGACCAACATCATGATTACTAAAATGATCAACGTGTATAAGCCGTCAATCATTTGCGAGGTTTTCAGGTTACCAATAAAAGAATTCAGCAATAAGGCTGGGTTAGATATGTAAATCACGACGTTTGAAATTTGCTGACTGCCTGATTCGTCAACTAGACCGACCCTAAAACAGAGAAAGCCAACTAACATCATCAGAAACATAATTGCAGTCTGGCCAAAGATGACCCTTACTATTGTCACGGCAGTTCCTTCTTTCAATTGCAAATAACTTTTATTATAGAACTTAATGTGAAAATAAGTAAGTAGTGATGGCAATATCAATTGTTATTGATCAAGAATTAATCAGGTAGATCGCAATAATTGCTAGTACGACACCAATCATATTTCTTAAGGTCAAGCTTTCCTGCAAAAAAAGCAGACCAATTGGGATTAATAATAGGGTCAGGCTAATGTTTACCGTCATCGGCGTAGAACCGATTGGCGCACCAGATTTATAGGACAGCATATAGCCAAATTCCACAAAAATGATCGAAAGTCCCATGGTGATGGAAGCCCAGTTCAGTTGGTGCAGGTTAAAATCGATTGATTGATGATTACCACTGACTAAGTAAAGTAGCAGTGATCCTAGTAAGGCCGCGCCGTAGGTAATGATCAACGAAAAGAACGGGTCAACGGTGTGGGAAACACCGCGGGCTGATAGTTGATAGAGCAGGTTAGCAAAGATGGTTAAAATAAGCGGCCAAAAGTAGGTAGGCATCATTTTTTCTCCTTTAATAGCATTTCGGTTCTTATTATACCTTATTCAAGTAATCGCTAGGCAGAGTGCCAGATTTGTCCGTTTAGGTGCGTTGATTACAATAGTATATATCGGGATAAGAAAGATAAATGACGTTTTGATGAAACAATTTATCAGTAAAATTTTAGTTAAAGAGACTGTTATAAAAAAACAAAATCATTTATGATAGTCCTGTAAGCGCTTCATATCATAAAGTGTTTTTGCATTAGGAGGGATTCATTGATGAAACCAGAATTAGGCTGGTTGGATGATCCGCAGACGTTTCGGGTCAACCAATTGCCAGCTCATAGTGACCACCGTATTTATCAGAGTGATACTGATTTAGCAGCTGGTCAGAGTCGGTTTACACAGTCGCTTGACGGGACTTGGCAGTTTAAATTTGCCAAACAGCCCAGCGAACGACCAGTTGGCTTTTATGCCCCTGATTATGATCGCAGTGACTTTGATACGATTACGGTACCAGAGCACATTGAAATCGCGGGTTATGGCCGACTGAAGTATATCAATACGACTTATCCTTGGGAAGGTAAGATTTACCGTCGTCCGGCCTATGCCTTGGGTCAGGATCAAAAGGGTGAAGGCATGTTTAGTGACGGCGAGGACAATTACGTTGGTGCTTATCTGAGAACCTTCACACTAAATCCGGAACTACGTCAGCAGCAACGAGTAGTTGTTCAGTTTGACGGTGTCGAACAAGCGATGTATCTCTGGCTCAACGGCCAGTTCGTGGGTTATGCCGAAGATAGTTTTTCTCAGTCAGAATTTGATTTAACACCGTACTTAAAAGACGGTGAAAACCTGATTGCGGTTGAAGTCTTCAAACGCAGTACAGCAGCTTTTATCGAGGATCAAGATATGTTCCGTTTCTCAGGTATTTTCCGTAGCGTTCGGCTAGTTGGCCAACCAGCGATTCACGTGCAGGATATGCGGATCATTGGTAATTTGGCGGATGACATGACCACTGGCGACTTTAGCCTGAAGTTAAAGTTGAACCGGCATGACAACGCCAAGGGCAACGTCAAAGTAGCCATTACGGATGCTGAGGGCAACAGTCTGTTTGACACGACTGAAGCAGTTAACGATGATGTTGAAATCAATCACAAACTGTTTAAGAACGTGCACCTCTGGCAGCATACTGATCCCTACTTGTATCAGTTAAAAGTCACCGTTTTGGATGAACAGGGCGAAGTGGTTGAAGTTGTTCCTTATCAGTTCGGTTTCAGACGAGTCGAAATGAAAAATAAGATTATGCTGCTGAACGGTAAGCGGATCATCTTGAACGGTGTTAACCGTCACGAATGGGACGCTAAATCCGGTCGGGTAATTTCTGTTGACGATATGAAGCAGGACTTGAAGACCTTTAAGGAAAACAATATTAACGCTGTCCGGACTTGTCACTATCCTGACCGTATCGAATGGTATTACATGTGTGATCAAGCTGGTATTTACATGATGGCAGAAAATAATTTGGAATCACACGGAACCTGGCAAAAGATGGGCGCGGTTGAGCCGTCGTATAACGTACCGGGTTCATTGCCGGAATGGCGCGAAGCTGTTGTAGACAGGGCTCGCAGCAACTACGAAGTCTTTAAGAACCACACAGCGATCCTGTTCTGGTCACTGGGTAACGAATCGTATGCCGGTGATGATATTGCAGCCATGAACGCCTTTTATAAGGAGCATGACGATACTCGTCTGGTGCACTATGAAGGGGTTTGTCGTAACCGAGCTTATGAAGACCAAATCTCCGACATGGAAAGTATGATGTATGATCCGCCAAAGGCAATTGCGAAGTACTTGGATAACGATCCAAAGAAACCATTCGTCAACTGTGAATTTATGCATGATATGGGTAATTCACTTGGTGGTATGTCGTCCTATGATGCGTTGATCGACAAGTACCCTATGTATCAGGGCGGTTTCATTTGGGACTTTATTGACCAAGCTATTGAAACCCAAGACGAAGTGACAGGGCAAACGGTTTTGCGGTATGGCGGCGATTTTGATGATCGTCATTCCGACTATGAATTTTCTGGCGATGGTCTCATGTTTGCTGACCGGACGCCAAAACCAGCTCTTCAGGAGGTGAAGTATTATTATGGCAAACACATCAACTAAGCAAGTTCAAATTATTTATGGTGACGCAACGTTAGGCCTACGTGGCGACGGTTTCGGTTACATCTTTAGTTACGAACGCGGCGGCATGGAGTCGCTGGTGCAACATGGTAAGGAATGGCTGTACCGGACACCGAAGCCAACCTTCTGGCGGGCAACCACTGATAATGACCGTGGCAACGGTTTTCCGATTAAAGCGGCTCAGTGGTTAGGCACGGACATGTTTTTAAAGTGTACGAAAGTTGACGTTGCGGTTAATGGCAAGGCCATTGAACTGCCAATTTCGCCTGAGAATAACAAGTACAGTGACCATGAATTTGCTGATAATGTGACGATTACCTTTACTTACGAAACTTTGACGGTACCCGCAACGACGGTGACCGCTGCTTATACGGTAAATGGGACGGGTGAAATTAAAGTCGACGTTAAGTATCATGGTCAGTCTGGTTTACCTGAACTGCCCGTACTTGGCTTGCGTTTTATCATGCCAACAGCTGCCAAAGGGTTTAACTACGATGGCTTATCAGGTGAAACTTATCCTGATCGAATGGCTGGCGGCGTGGCGGGTCACTATACCGTTAGCGGCTTACCGGTTACAAAGTATTTAGTCCCACAAGAATGCGGCATGCATATGCAAACTAAGCAAGTGACCGTAACTCGTAACCGTACGCTGGATAATACCGACCATGCTAATCACGACTTTAACCTGACCTTTTTACAGGCAGGGCAATCGTTTGCGTTCAGCTGTTTACCTTACACTGCTGAAGAGTTGGAAAACGCGACTCATATTGAGGAATTACCGGCTCCAAGGCGGACGGTTCTGACCATCTTTGGCGCTGTTCGTGGCGTTGGCGGTATCGATAGCTGGGGTGCGGACGTTGAACAGCAGTACCACATTTCGGCTGAAGAGGACCATTCGTTCTCGTTTGCCATTAAGGGCGTTTAACTTAGAAAATTAATTTATCAAAATGTTTACTATTTTGTACACGTTAACCGTTATAATAGAAAGTGTTGAGTGGGAGGAATGAACAGTAACTATTTTGCTGTAAAAGAATATAAATCTTTGTAAAATGGTGCTTCTATCCTATTCTGTATTCTTATAAGTTCGGCGAAGATATCACAAGGTTAAAGTTAGGCGTTTAATTTTCAGTATTAGCTGATAGCATATATGTAGTGATTTATATGAATTTCATTAAAAGGCTTTTTGGGCTAAATCCATCCCGTATAATATGAGGGACACCTCACCTTGGTGATTAAATTCAATAAGGCGGAATAACTGATGTTACTCACCTACAAAGTCGAAATTAAGCCGACTGAAAAACAGGCCTGGCAGATTGATTGTCATATTGGTGGCAGTCGTTGGGCCTATAACCTGTTTTTGGATATCAACCGGCAGCGGTATGAACAAGGTTATTACTATTTGAATGCCTATGCTTTTAGTAAGTGGTTTAATCATGAATATCTTGAAGCCAATCCTGATGATATGTGGGTCAAAGAATTATATGCCAAATCGGTTAAACAGGCCTTCATTGAAGCTGACACGGCTATGAAACGTTTTTTCAAGCGGCAAAGTGGTTTCCCGCACTGGCGATCTTTTAAACGTGGTCAAGGCAGTTATTATTTTGTTAAAAACAGTAAGACACAAATCATTCTTTGTCAGCGTCACCGGATCAAGTTGCCGAAACTTGGCTGGGTACGTTTGAAAGAGTTTGGCTACATTCCTACAGACTCAGAACACTTCGTTATCAAACAGGGCCGAATCAAATTTAAGGCAGGTCGGTATTACCTGACCTGTTTAGTGGAACAGGCTGAACTGCCAAAGTTAGAATTAACTGGCGACCCAATCGGCATTGATCTTGGTCTAAAAGAATTTGCCATCTTAAATGATGGTACTTTGTATCACAATCAGAATAAAAGTAGTCGGATAAAGCGCATCAGAAAACGCCTTAGACGCCTACAAAGAAAAATGTCCCGTCAGTATGAAGCACTGAAAGCTAGAAGACAGAAAGAAGGGAAACCTGCTACTGATTTAAATCTAGCTAAAACTCAGCGGAAGGTGCAACGCTTATATCAACGATTGACCAACATTCAGTCGGATTATCAAAATAAGCTGATTGCTACTGTAGTGAGAACCAAACCACAGTGGGTAGCCTTAGAAGACTTGAATGTTAGAGGTATGATGAAAAATCGGCATTTAGCTAAATCTGTTAGTTACCAAGGGTTCTATAATTTTAGAATCAAATTAGTTTCTAAATGCCAGCAGTTAGGCATTCCAGTGCACTTAACTAACCGTTTTGAACCGACTTCCAAATTGTGCCACCAATGTGGCCATAAAAAAGTTGATTTAAAACTCCAAGACCGGGTGTATGAATGTCAGAACTGCAACTATATTGAAGATCGTGATATTAATGCGGCCCTGAATATTAGGGATACTGAAAACTTTGAATTCGCCTACTAAAACAGGCTTCAAAGCATGTACCGGTGGCTAGCCGGAAATTAACGCTTGTGGACTATCATATCAACTGTATTAGCGAGCTTAATGCGAGGCAGGATAGGGAGAAGCAAGAATAATCTATAACTTTTTATAAGTTATCAGTAGCAGGCATTCCAGTAGGATGAAGAATGTAGCATTAGGCAACACGAATTTACAGGCTTCTGCCGTTGCGTTAGGTATTATGCGGATGGTCAGTCTTAACGTTGATGACGCCGCTAAAGTATTAGACACTGTCACTGACAAGGGTGTTAACTTTATTGATTCTGCCGATATCTACGGTGGTGGCAAGTCTGAAGAGATTTTCGGGCAAGCCTTGAAGCAGTCAGGTGTTAAGCGTGAAGACCTGATTATTCAATCAAAGGGTGGTATTGTCCTTGATCCTAAACGAAGTCATGGCGACTTGGTCTTTGGTCAACGATATGATTTCTCCAAACAGCATTTGATTGAGGCTGTTGACGGTATTTTGAAACGGATGGGAATCGACTATCTGGACTTCTTCTTACTGCACAGACCGGACGCACTGATGGAACCTGACCAGATTGCGGCCGCCTTTGATGAGCTGCAAGCAGCGGGGAAGGTTCGTCATTTTGGATTATCAAACTGCAATCCAATGCAGGTTGAACTGATTCAATCAGCCATCAGTCAAAAGCTAATGGTTAACCAACTTCAATTCGGTGTCATGCATACCGGTCCGATTGATTTTGGCCTTCATGTGAACATGAGCGATGATCGCAGTGTTAACCATGATGGTGAAATCATCGAATATTCAAGACTGCATAACATGACGATTCAAGCTTGGTCACCATATCAGTACGGGATGTTTGAAGGACCATTTATTGATAATCCTAAGTTCCCAGAGCTAAATAAGAAGCTGCAGGAACTTGCTGACGCAAAAGGTGTAACGAAAAATGCCATTGCCACTGCTTGGATTTTGCGTCATCCAGCCAACATGCAGGTGATTTTAGGTTCAATGAACCAGGAACATCTCAAAGAGAGCATTGCTGGCGCCGACGTTGAATTAACGAAGCAGGAATGGTACGACGTATACTTCGCTGCGGGCAACACGTTACCATAGATTTAAAACAACTAGAAGAAAAGAGGGCATTAGCCAGTCTCCAGTATGTTGGAAAATGGTTGATGCTTCTTTATTTTGATGCTGAATTTTCTCCAGTTCGTTTAAGTTGACTGCAAGCAACCAATTGCAGGTATTTTAGTGATAATTTTGGAATATTCAATTTTAAAAATTGGATTTTTCTTTTGTCAGTTACCTGAAAATTGGATGTGATTTACGGACAGATACTAGATTTTGTGCCATTAATTGTAAAGGACAATATTTTAAATAAAATTACTCCAAATGTGACTGAAATAGTGATACAATAATCTCATTAAATGCGATAGTGATGCGTTTAATTCGGGTTAAGAATTTTGGAAAAGCTGACTAATTATATTGGGCTTACATAATTTTTATGTGAAGTATTTATCAATTTAAAGTAATAAATCTTTTTGGCTGCTTATTGTCCTTAGATATCATTAGCATATTTGACATTAAATTTGCTAATTGGGGGGATATTCTAATATTAGATTAGTAAGCAAATTAGAATATTTAAAGGATGGCGTACAAAAATGAGCAAAAGAATTGACTTGACCAACCAGCGATTTGGTCGGTTGGTTGTAATTAAGTATTACGGAAATAATTCTGCAAACTCCAATGCAATGTGGTTATGTCAGTGTGACTGCGGCAATAAGACGGTTGTTGATGGTGTCCGTTTACGTTCAGGCATCACTAAGTCTTGCGGTTGCTTAAGACGAGACCTTTCTAGCAAGCGGGTCTATAAGAACCCTAAGTTTGTTGACTACATGGGACGCTCTGATCAGTTGCGGGATAAGAACGGTGTGTCACTAAGTTCAATCTCAGAATCAGCTCGTAATAAGAGTGGCGTTATTGGCGTTTCTTATGATCGCCAGACAGGCAAGTGGTTCGCTCGGTTAATGGTCGATCACAAATACGTTTTGTTAAAGAGTTTTAAGACCATTACTGAGGCAATCGAAGCCCGCCGTGAAGCTGAGGAAACCTACCTTGGGATTAAGCGGGACAGTAAAACCAAAGAAATTGAAAAAGTTTAACGTATAAAAGGATAAACTAGTGGGTTATTAATCACTTCACAAGCACCATTGATAGCTATTTGCTGTTGGTGGCGCTTTTTATTGCTAAGAGAAGTGCGATGAAGGCTGGCTATTTAACTATTACTTGACTTATACCCCACTCTAACTTCTATAATTAAAGTAAACTATGAAATTAATCGTGTGATGGAGGCAGCTGACTATGAATTATCGAACACTAGGTAAAACCGGTTTTAACATTAGTGATATTTCTTTGGGTACCTGGCAACTTGGCGGTAAATGGGGAGCACCATTTGATATTAAGGATGCTACCGCAACTTTGGAAGAAGCTTATGAACAGGGCGTTAACTTCTTTGATACGGCTGATGGGTATCAGGATGGTAACAGTGAAAAAGCTGTAGGCGCCTTTGTTAAGACTCATCCAGACGTTCATTTCACAACCAAGATTGGGCGTAAAGAAATGCCACTATCGACTGAGCATTTTAATCCGGAACACTTGACGCGCTACGTTGATGAGTCACTAAAGAACATGGGCTTAGAAGCGCTTGACTTGGTACTGCTTCACTGTCCGCCAATGTCGATTTACTATACACCTGAGACTTTCTTTACCATGGATAAGTTGAAGCAGGCAGGCAAGATCAAGAACTATGGCGTGAGTGTAGAACGTGTCGAAGAAGCGATTAAAGCGATGGACTACGATGTGTCGGCTGTTGAAATTATCTTTAACATGTTCCGTCTTCGTCCATCTAAGCTATTCTTTGATTTAGCCAAGAAAAACAACGTCGGTATTCTAGCTCGTGTACCTTTAGCTAGTGGCTTGCTGACGGGTAAGTTCACGGCTGATACTCAGTTCGGCGAAGAAGATCATCGGACGACTAATCGGAATGGTGAACTGTTTGATAAGGGTGAAACCTTCTCCGGGGTGGACTATTTGACCGGGGTTAAAGCAGCTCAGGAGTTAAAACAGCGTCTTGGAACGGATAACTTAGCGGCTACCGCACTGCGGTATATTCTGATGTTTGATGCCGTGACGGCAGCAATTCCAGGTGCCAGCACACCGGAACAAATTGAGCGCAACACTGTGGCTTCTGACTTACCAGCATTAAAGCCAGAACAAATGCAGATCGTACAAGATGTGTATGACCAATACATTAAAAACCCGGTTGATTATCTCTGGTAATTAATCATTTAATTAAAAAAATCGTGTTTCAATTAAAGCCTGATAGACGACTAGTTAAGTCGACAATCTGGGCTTTTTTTGACGTGCAGAAACAGACGAAACGAAAATTGGGAATAGTTACCACGTATTATCACGTTACATTAGTGCTATAATTTAATCATAAATAGACGAGAAAGAAATGGAGAGGTATTAATGGAATTTACGGAGCGGCAGGAAGCCATTATTCAAATGCTGAAGGCAAAAAGTCCTTTAACGGGCGAAGAAATCGCCAATCAACTAAAGTTGAGCGTCCCCACCATCCGTGGAGACTTACGGCTGCTTACAGCAGTGGAAGTACTAACAGCTCGACCGAAAGTGGGCTACGTTTATCATGGCAATGGTCAAGCGGGAGTTGACTATGCAGCTTTATACGACAAGCCAATCTCAGCAATCATGCAACCGGCCCCGACAATCAAAGATGATGCCACCCTGCAAGAAGCAATCAGTAAATTATTTTTGCAAGACGTTGGTACATTGTTCGTGGTGGATCCCGAAGGTCAGCTTGTTGGACTGATTTCGCGAAAAGATTTACTGCGGGCGAGTTTTAATAATTCAAAACCAGAGTCGGTACTTGCCAGCATTATCATGACACGGATGCCCAATATTGTGACGGTTACAGCTGATATGACCGTTAAACAAGCGGGACAGCTGCTTTTGAAGCACAAGATAGATTCGGCACCGGTGGTGGATAAAGCGGCACCGCAACGGGTAACTGGCAAAATCACTAAGAACCGGATTTTCCAACATTTTATTGAACAAGCTTAATCTAACTTATGCCATCACAACCAAGTGGTGGTATTTTTTTACGCTTTTTCTCGGGAAATTGAGGTGACTTTTTTCAGCTTTTACAGAACTATGACGTTATTAAAATTATATTTCATAATATTTAACACTGAATAAAACGTAAGCGAAAATTTTCAAATGCCTTTATATCAACATTCTATTGCCTTTTGTAATTTAAGTGCTTGAAATTTAAATTCGTTTAATATACATTATAAATCGAGCAAATATGACGTTTTATTAACGAGAAAGAGTGGTTATATGACAAAACTGATCTATGAATTTTCGGAAGGTAACATGTCGATGCGCGATTTACTTGGAGGGAAAGGTGCTAATTTAGCAGAGATGACTAACTTAGGACTTCCCGTCCCCCACGGGTTTACCCTGACCACGGTGGCGTGCCATGATTATCAGCAAAAGCAATCGTTAAGTGACGAAGTGCTGCAACAGCTTGACCAGGCGCTCACCCAGTTAAGTCAGGTCACCGGAAAACAGTTTAACGGCACTGATCAGCCGCTACTGGTTTCCGTTCGATCGGGGGCGGCCATTTCCATGCCAGGGATGATGGATACGATTTTAAACATTGGTTTAAATGACCAAACGGTAGTGGCTTTAGCGAACTTAACGCATAATGAACGGTTTGCTTACGACAGTTATCGGCGGTTATTAGCGATGTTTGGCAACGTTGTATACGGGATTGAAGAAGATACCTTTGATCATGTTTTGACCAAAGTTAAAAGTGTTAACGGTTATCAGAGTGATTTGGAGTTAACGGCAGATGACCTTAAAAAAATTGTTGCAGAGTTTAAAGCGATTTATCAGCAAGCCGGCAAAGGAGAATTTCCACAGTCGCCTAAGGATCAGTTACTAGCCGCTGTTAACGCGGTTTTTGAGTCTTGGAATAACCACCGGGCGCAGGTCTATCGTCAGCAAAACCACATTCCCGAATCGTTAGGTACCGCTGTAAACGTTCAGGAAATGGTCTTTGGTAATGCCGGAGATCAATCAGGAACTGGGGTGGCTTTTACCCGGAATCCGGCAACTGGGGAGAAAAAAGTTTTCGGCGAATATTTGCTCAATGCACAAGGCGAAGACGTGGTTGCGGGCATCCGAACACCACAGTCTATTGAAGTGTTACACGATGATATGCCGGCTATCTATGATCAGCTCATGACGATTGCTGAAAAACTGGAAACTCATTATCGTGACATGCAGGATTTGGAATTTACCATTGAAAACGGTCAGTTGTTTTTACTGCAAGCTCGTGATGGTAAACGGACGCCTTACGCAGCGGTGAAAATCGCGGTAGATTTGGCCGGTGAAGGTTTGATCACCAAAGAACAGGCGGTTCAACGGGTGAGTCCAGAATCCGTTTCGGCGATGCTACATCCGGAATTTGATGGTGACGTGCTCGCTCAGCAAACACCACTGACAACGGGGTTGCCTGCATCACCAGGTGCTGCCACTGGTCAGGCTTACTTCACTGCCGAAGATGTCAAAAAGGCGGCAGATGGTGGTACCAAAGTGATTTTAATTCGGCAGGATACCTCACCAGAAGACATTGATGGCATGATTGTCAGCCAAGCTATCGTGACCTCTCGAGGGGGAATGACCTCCCATGCCGCCGTGGTCGCACGGGGAATGGGTGCTACCGGGGTTGTTGGTGCACACGAAATCAACGTTGATTATGCCGCTAAAGTTGCCAAAATCGGATCACAGGAAATTCATGAGGGTGACTGGGTTTCAGTGGATGGGACTTCCGGTAATTTGTATTTAGGCCAAATTGGGACCACTTCAGCTGGTGTGAAGGGCGAGCTCTCTGTTCTGTTAGATTGGGCGAAGGATATCGCTCAGATGGGCGTCTACACCAATGCAGATACGCCACAGGATTTCCAAAAAGCACTGGACTTTGGTGCTGATGGTATTGGCTTAACCAGAACGGAGCATATGTTCTTTAAGCCGGAACGATTGGTTCAAATGCGGCGGCTGATTTTAGCCGAAGATGCTGCAAGTCGAGCGGAACCCCTAGAACAGTTGTTGCAAATGCAGCAAGAAGATTTTTATCAGTTGTACAAACTAGCGGGTGATAAAGAAGTGACTATTCGGTTGCTGGATCCACCGCTCCACGAATTTTTACCCCACGATGAGGAGGAAATTCAGGCGGTGTCAAAGCAAACTCACCTAGCACCCGAAAAATTACGGGAACGGACAAATTCATTGAAAGAGTTAAACCCAATGCTTGGTCATCGTGGCGATCGGTTGGCGGTAACCTTCCCAGATATTTACCAAATGCAGGTTAAGGCAATTCTTAGCGCTGTGATTCGTCATCATGATGAGGGGCTTGAAGTGCACCCGCATATCATGATTCCGCTAACTGATTCGAAGAGTGAAATGGCTTGGGTTCGTGAACTGGTCGTTAATCAGATCGATGCGATGATGGCAGATTTAAATTGGCAGCTGGACTACAAGGTGGGAACGATGATGGAAATGCCTCGTGCCTGTGTGACTGCCGATCAAGTTGCCGAGGAGTCTGATTTCTTTAGTTTTGGAACTAATGATTTGACCCAGTTGACCTTTGGCTATTCCCGTGATGACGTGGGTTCATTCATGCCTGAATACATTAAACAGGGAATCTTGCCAGCAGATCCATTTCAAACGATTGATACAGAAGGTGTTGGCGCCTTAATGGAAATTGCCATTAACAAGGGACGTCAGACTAAACCTGAATTACCAATCGGTGTTTGCGGTGAGGTTGGCGGTGATCCAGCCTCAATTGACTTCTTTAACCAAATTGGGATTACCTATGTCTCATGTTCACCTTACCGAGTGCCAGTAGCACGGCTGGCAGCGGCCCAAGCAACACTAAAACAGGAAGCATAGCGGCGATTTATCGGGTGTAAGCCCGATTGAAATTATTGATTATTACTAACATCGAAACCGCTTACCGAATGCTTTAGGGGGATTTATTAAAATAACTAGCGTGGTGGTGCAGGCGTTCCCCACGCGGTATTAAGGGAGTATTAACATGGAAGAAAAGAAAGAGTCAGTCTTAACTTCACGGCTGTCATATGCCTTTGGTGCCTTTGGACACGATATGTTTTACGCAACGTTATCAACTTACTTCATCATGTTTGTTACCTCTCACTTGTTTGACAAGAGCAGTGGTGGTATGAACGCAAAAATGATCAGTTACATTACACTGATTATTTTTATTCTTCGGTTTGTAGAATTGGCGATTGATCCGTTTATCGGTAATACCATTGATAACACCACGACTCGGTGGGGTAATTTTAAACCGTGGATCGTCGGTGGTGGTTTCATCAGTGCCGTGACCATCGCACTTTTATTTACTAATATGGGGGGCCTCAATACCTCTAATCCTTACCTTTATCTGATTGTTTTTGCGGTGTTGTACATCACGATGGATATTTTTTATTCCTTCAAGGACGTGGGCTTCTGGTCAATGATTCCTGCACTATCATTTGATTCTCGGGAACGTGAAAAAACAGCGACATTCGCCCGTGTTGGGTCCAATATCGGGTCCAACATTGTGGGTGTCATGGTGATGCCAATTGTTTTGATGTTTTCACAAGTCTCTAACAATGGTCAGGGGGACAACCGCGGCTGGTTTGCTTTTGCTGCAGTGGTAGCTTCCATTTCATTTCTTTCCGCAGTTATTGTTGGTTTGGGAACTAAGGAAAAGAATTCTGAATTACGGAAAAACAAGGAAAAAACGACTTTCCGTGGTGTATTAAAGGTGCTAACCCGAAACGATCAACTGATGTGGTTATCGTTAACATACGGCTTGTACACAGCGGGGATGCAAATTACCAACGCACTGGAACTCTACTACTTTACTTACATTCTAGGCGATGCATCGAAATTTAGTATTTTGGCATCCATCAACGCGATTATTGGGGTGTTCGCCGTGATTGCGTTCCCACCAATGGCGAAGAAGTTCAGTCGGCGCAACGTTTTCTTCATCTCAATTGCGGTGATGATCATTGCGTTAGTACTCTTCTTAGTTGCCGGCAGTTCGTTACCAATGGTGATTGCGGCCGCTGTACTATTCTACATTCCGCAACCCTTAATTTTCTTAGTGGTTTTGATGATCATTACTGACTCAGTTGAATATGGTCAATTGAAGTTCGGTCACCGGGATGAGTCTTTAACGCTATCAGTTCGGCCATTACTCGATAAAATGGGCGGTGCCATTTCAAACGGGGTCGTTGGTTTAACGGCTGTTTGGGCTGGTATGACGGCTGGTGCTTCGGCTTCAGACATTACTGCACACGGTCATATGGTCTTCAAGTTGATGATGTTTGGGTTCCCAGCCGCATTAATCTTGATTGGCACGTTTATCTTCTTTAGAAAAGTGACTTTGGACGAAAAAGAACACGCGCAAATCGTTGAGGAACTGGAAAAAACCTGGGGTAAGACGCTGGGTGAAGACGTGGACTTTATCGATGCTAATGGGGACGTGAGTTATGCTTATCCCGCACCAATTGATGGTGAGATCGAACTGTTGAGTACTGTGGCGGATGACAACTTTGCTTCAGGTAAAATGGGGCAAGGGTTCGCCATCAAACCAACGGATGGTCGGATCTACGCACCGTTTAGCGGCACGGTTAAGGTGACCTTCCCCACAAGGCATGCCATTGGGCTGGTCTCGGATCAGGGTGTTGGCACGTTGATCCATATTGGTATCGGTACCGTTAATATGCGAGGAACTGGGTTTATTCAATATGTTGAGCAAGGTCAAAAGGTGGAAAAGGGCGACTTATTGATTGAATTTTGGCAGCCGGCGATTAAAAAGGCGGGCTATGATGATACGGTAATCGTGGTAGTGACGGATAAGCAGGCTCAAGTTGAGTTGCAGACCCAAAGTGGTAAAGTTGAACATGGGGATGAGGTGGCAAAGGTAAAGAGTGTGAAGAGTGTGAACCAAGGCGGTTAGAGACCGGAGTGTAAGGGCCAGGTG
>NZ_BAAKGN010000028.1:0-2967 GCF_059704265.1 Secundilactobacillus sp. MJ173 | reverse complement strand
CTGGGGTTGAAATGAGTAGGAATCGCGACATAAGTCTATATTGATAAAAATTTTATCTAGTTTCTTAACTGAAAAACAACTTAAAATTTGCTTTTGTTCAATTCTTTCATCTAGTCTAAATGGCCGGAATCTACCAAGTTGTGTCACACTCTCAATCTTGACAATTGTTTCAACGAGTTCTAACATGAAATTATCCATAAATATTGTACATTGATGAGAAGAGTAATCAATTTTTAATTTTAAGAGAGTGCCGGTAGCTGGAAAGGCATCATTGAAGGTTGGTGAAGATGAACTCGGAGTACTAAACGCGTTCACGCGACGTTTACGGCAAGCAGACCGTTATCCTTGCATCGCTTGTTTGAGCGAACTGAGGCAGTTCTATAGAACTGTGAATTTAGGTGGTACCACGATTACAAATCGTCCTTGTTATTTCATAACAGGGACTTTTTTTATGGCTTAAAATTATTGACCAAGAAGGGAAGTATTTACAATGCGTATTGATGCAAAAGCAGAAAAGGTCTTTTTGAAGAAGGTTTTAGCAGCCTATCATTTTTCAGAAGAGGATGGGGAATTTCTCGCTGATACCTTGGTTGATGCTGATCTACGTGGCATTTCATCACACGGGATTCAGCGGATCACTTGGTACACCAATATGATTAAAGATGGTACGATCGATCCAACCAACAAACCCGAAATTTTACGGGAAACACCTACCAGCTTGTTGGTTGACGCTAACAAAAACATGGGGCAGATTGCTTCTGGCTTTACCATGAAACGGTTAATTGAAAAAACAAAGAAGGTAGGCGTTTCAATTGCGGTCATTCGTAACTCGAATCACTTTGGGACTGCCGGTTACTACGCGCGGATGGCGGTTAAAGAAGGTCTGATTGGGATTGCAACAACCAATACACGGCCGTTGGTACTCCCTACGAACTCCTTAGAGGCATTCTTAGGTTCCAATGCCTTTGCGTTCACCTTCCCAGCAGAACCGCACCCATTTGTTTTTGATGGGGCGACCTCAGTGGTTTCAAGTGGTAAAATTCAGGTCCTAGCTAAAAAGGGTGAAGATATTCCTGGCGAATGGGCTGTGGGTGAGGACCGTCAAGTTGATCAAGATGCACAGCGAGTTGAGGATAATCTATCAACCATTGCTTTCAGTGATGATCGGCCAGATGGTGGTGTTCTGACCTTAGGTGGTAATTTAGAAAATAACTCAAATTACAAAGGTTTCGGTAACTCATTGGTTGTTGAAATGCTGACGGGTATCCTTGCACAAGGCTCAATTTCTGCTGATACTAACAAGGGTAAGCACGATTTCAGCCAGTTCTTCATGACCATGGATCCGGCGCTGTTTGGGGACTTAGATACCTTGAAAGCCAATGTTTCAACGATGTTTGACCGTATTAGAAATTTGAAACATTTACCAGGGACTGAGATCAAGATTCCCGGTGACCGTGAATATCGACGTTATGCAGAAAATCAAAAGCAGGGCGTGCTAATTGACGACAAGACGGCCGCTGAATTAGCTACACTGGGAGAAGAAGTTGGTGTTGAGGTTCCGGAAGCATTGTAAAATTTAATTAAAATAAAGATGACGTTAGGTGACCGATTATCGGCAATCTAACGCCATCGTTACTAATATCATGTATGAATTACTTCTGTGTTAATCGTTCCACATCCCGGACAATCATCAGTTCTTCGTTGGTTGGAACCACCATGACGGTTACTGGTGCACCCTCTGGGCTGATGACTTGTTCCTTGCCACGAACTTGATTACGATCATGATCAATTTGAATACCAAAGTAGCTTAACTGATCAGCGATTTTAGCGCGCATGTCGATGCCGTTTTCGCCGGAGCCAGCAGTGAATATCAGGGCGTCTAAGCCGTTTAGTTCGGCGATATATGAGCCAATATAACGAACGATCCGGTTCGCATACATATCCAATGCTAACTTGGCTTGCGGATTTGTGTCCTGAGCTGATTCCAAATCACGTTGATCAGGGGACAGTTGAGAAATGCCCAACAGACCAGATTTTTGATTTAGAATATCAATCATATCGCTCATGCTAACGTTCATCTTTTCGGCAAGAAATGTTACCAACGAAGCATCGATGTCACCTGAACGGGTGGCCATCATGACACCGGCTAGTGGTGTAAAGCCCATGGAAGTATCCACGACTTTCCCGTGATCAAAGGCGGTGATGGAGGAGCCGGAACCAAGGTGTAAGGTGATTAATTTCAAATCCGAAAGTGGCTTATCTAACAGCTCAGCAGCCCGTTTTGAAACATAGCGGTGGCTGGTACCATGTGCACCGTATTTACGTGCACCATATTTTTTGTAGTATTCGTAAGGAATGGGGTAGAGCGCGTTGATCTTTGGCATGTCCGTGTACAGTGCAGTATCGAAAACGGCGACTTGCGGCACGTTTGGTAACAATTGCTGAAAGATTTCGATGTATGTTGCTTCAATCGGGTTGTGCAGTGGCGCATATTGTGAAAGCTCATGAATTTGCTTCAATACGGTATCATCAACGACGGCTGAATCTGAGAAAACTTCGCCACCAGCGACGACACGGTGACCGATGCCAGCGATTTCGTGCAAATGCTTAACGATGCCCGCTTCCTTTAGGTGAGAAAGGACCATTGCAGCCGCCAAACGATAATCGATGTTGTCTTGAGTGATCTCATACTTGTCGGCGTCGGGGCGCTTAACCGTAAAGACTGAACCGGGCAAGTTTAAGCGATCGACTAAACCTGAAGCGATTACTGTTTCATCTGGCATCGAAAATAGTTTCCACTTTAAAGTTGAACTACCTGCGTTGACTGCTAAAATTTTTGTCATGATATATTCCCACCTCGTTATTTTCTATAACCTAAACATAAGTCTAGTCTAACGGAGAATGAAACCGTTTTCAAGTTAAAGCAAAAAAGATCTCGTTAGACAACCGAAATCCCTTTGTTTGGTG
>NZ_BAAKGN010000027.1:0-208 GCF_059704265.1 Secundilactobacillus sp. MJ173 | reverse complement strand
GCTGGAACCCCAGGAGATAATAGCCCCATGGAGTCATTTTGGAGTCATATGAAAGATGAGTTTTTCGCATTTCATAAGACGAATTCTAAGACGGAACTAATTAACTTGATTGACCAGTATATTCATTGGTACAACAACGAGCGTCTGCAAATAACACTAAACGGCATGACTCCGGTAGAATACCGGAATCACACCGTTCAGAGATGTG
>NZ_BAAKGN010000026.1:0-631 GCF_059704265.1 Secundilactobacillus sp. MJ173 | reverse complement strand
TTTTGGTTGATATACATTGTCAGACGTTCAACACCAAAGATGTAATGATGCTGTTCCTCTAACTCGATCATGTACGCAACGATTGCCTGATTTTCAATCTTACGATTGCTTACGTCATGCTTTAACCATTTATAGTAACTTGAGCGTGGTACGTGGGCATACTGGCATAGGATAGTAATATTGTGGCCTTTCTGGGTATCCGGGTTCACTTCTTGTGTAAGTTCTTGGATGGCTTGGCACTTGATTTCTTGAGGGCAGCCCTTCTTTCTAATTCCTGGATTTTTTTTGCGAGGGCATTCTCTGTAGAGAGTCGTTCAACTCGAGCTTTAAGACGTTTGTTTTCAAGCACTAGTTTTTCGTTTTCAGTCAATTGACCGTTATCTTCTTTGCTCTTACCCCGACGGTCCGCTAAAGCATCCTGACCACCTTGCTGCAACTTCTTAGTCCAGGCGTACGCCTGGCCATATGAGACTTTGAATTTTTGAGTAGCACCAGCGTAATCCATATCATTGGCAATAATCCATTGGGCAATTTCAATGCGTTCTAGCTGAGTGGTTTTACGTCCATCTTTCATGGCTGATCTCCTAGTAGTAGTTAATGATTTACCACTAGTATACCGGTTCACCCATTG
>NZ_BAAKGN010000025.1:0-61423 GCF_059704265.1 Secundilactobacillus sp. MJ173 | reverse complement strand
TTTTGCCGAAAGCCCCTTACACTCCGCTCTCTAAACGCCTGGTTCTACACCTTGGCTTAATCGGGCTTCACCAGGCAGAGACTTGCACGTAAGTCCCTTCCGTCACAAATTCCAAATTCGGGAATTTCTGCCAGAAGTGTCTTACGCTCCAGTCTCTAAACGCCTGGTTTCACACCTTGGCAACATGTTATAATAAAAAATAAGATACTTAAAGTAGGGGGAATCACATTGAAGAAGTGGATCTGGACCATCGTGGCCGTCGTCATCATCGCCGTTGTCGGCGGTGTTGCTTTCACGGGTCATTATATAACGCAAAAGGCTTATTCAACGGCTATGATGACTGGTAAACAAGCGGTCAGCAAAAAGAACTATTCTATTGCTGAATCAGCATTTCAAGAAGCATTGCGTCACCGTACCAACGATAAACAAGCACAAGGCTACCTGACTCAAACGCAGAACTTTGTGTCAGCTGAGTCAGCAATGACTGATCATGAATTTAGTACCGCAAAGTCAGATTATACGAAGGTTAAAAATGCCAAAACGGGGATGTCAACACTAGCCAAGCGTGCCAAGACAGCACTGACATTATTAAAGACCGTTCAGCTTAAAGCGGAAACGTTCCAGGATATTTATGATCAGGCTTTAACTCAAAACCAGGGTCAGTCTTATGAGGCATCCAACGCCACTTTGGATCGGATTTTCAAGGATGCTGCAGCTAAAGAACCATACTATACCGATATCTACAATAAAGCGGTAGATTTGCGTAGCACCAACAATAAAGCCATTAAGAACGGCGGCGACGGTACTGCTGATACCAGTGTCGATTCAAGTGCCGATAGCTCTGCTTCAAGCAGTACCAGCAGTTCCGCTGGATTAACAGAAACTGAAAAGCAGGCCGTTAAAAACTATAAGGGGTCTAACGAATTTACAGTTAAAAAATCTCAGACAGAAATTAATGGTAAAACGATTACCGCTGCTCAAATTGCCAGTGCCCGCAAGACGTTATCGTCAATTGGTGTTCCTGCTGGCAGTTTTTCAGACCAGGATATTAGAAACGGTTTGATTGCTGCTAATAAAGCTGGTATTTCATTTAAATCATACGCACAAAAGAATTATAAGTAACACCATGGACCTTGTGTGTTAGCAGGGACCATTTAAAGTTAGCTACAAGAGGGAAGGGACGCTATGAGTTTGTATCAGCGATTTGTTAACAATGTTGTCCTAAGACGATGGGTCGTTTTAGGCATTCTGATTGGAATATTGTGGCTAGTAAGATCTGAAATGAGTAAAATCTTGCTGACCTTCATCTTCACGTTTTTGATTATTAGGCTGATCAGGGGTATTCAGCACCATGTCAAGATACCTTATCAACTCATCGTCATCGTGGTTTATGCCTTACTGCTCATCGGACTTTACTTTGCCATCACTATTTACATTCCTAAGATCACTGTTCAGGTGATTTCGGGTGTTCAGTCGATCTACACTTTCTATCAGAATTCGGCTAATGATACCAATCAAACGGTGAAGCTAGTGTCAGACTGGCTGGGTAAATCCAACATTTTGCCGCAGGTTAGAGGCGGCTTAAAGGTTATCGTGGACTATATCACTAGTATCGGTTCCTTTGGTGTGACGATTGTTCTGTCAATCATTCTCAGTTTCTTCTATACCATCGAACTGAGACCTATGGAAGCTTTCTCCAAACTGTTTCTAAGCAGTGATTACGGCTGGTTTTTCCAGGATATCTCTTACTTTGGTCACAAATTTGCGGATACTTTTGGGGTTGTGCTAGAAGCCCAGTTCTTAATTGCGCTGTTCAATACGGCAGTCACAACTATCGGCCTTGCCTTTCTGCACATTCCACAGTTATTAGCTGTGGCCATTATGATCTTCATTTTCAGTTTAGTGCCAGTAGCTGGGGTCATCATTTCAGCGATTCCGCTCAGCATACTGGGTTACGCGGTTGGCGGTGCCAAGGATGTGGCGACGATTTTAATTTTACTGCTGGTGGTTCATGCCGTTGAAGCTTACGTGTTAAATCCGAAGCTGATGTCCAGTAAAACCGAACTGCCAATTTTCTATACCTTCGTGGTATTATTGGCAGGTGAAGCCATGTGGGGTATCTGGGGATTAATAGTCAGTGTCCCAATCTTCACTTTCTTCTTGGATATTTTGGGCGTCAAAAAGGCTCATGGGCTGTACGTAGCGCCAACAGAATTAAAAAAGAAAATCAAGGAACAGCGTCAGCGCTGGCGGTCAGATGACTAAGGCGCGGATGTTGATTAACATATTGGAGGTTTTATTTTGAAAAAAGCACTCTCGTGGTTGATACCTGTTGTGGTCGGGTTACTGCTAGCTGTTGGAATTCGGTTTCTATGGTTAGTACCCGTCAACGTGTCTGGTGCGTCGATGGAACCTAACTTAAAAAATGGCCAACATGTTGTGGCGGTTAAAACGGCCAAAGTAAAACACAACTCAGTGATCGTTTTTGATGCTTCTGGCGTTGATCCTAACGCGGCACCAAAGGAAAATTACGTGAAGCGGGTTATTGGGATGCCAGGTGACACGGTTCGTTATAGCAAAACAGGCAAACTGTACGTCAATGGTAAGTATCAATCCCAAAACTACATTTCCAAGTACGAACAGCAGGCGGGCACGCTTTCCGGTTACAATAACGGGTTTAACTTAGTTTCTGCTGCGCGTCAAAATGATTGGAGTAACAAGTGGAGTTTAGCCATCGGTAATAATCGGATCAATAAAGTACCGAAGAATTGTTACTTCGTGCTTGGGGATCACCGGAGCGTTTCCGAAGACAGCCGGGTATATGGCTTCGTGCCAAAGAGTAAACTGGTTGGTGTCGTGAAAGTCGGTTTCTGGAAGAGTAACCACAAAATCATTAACGACTACCAGAATTAAGCGTTCAAATCATTTTGCAAATAATTAATCTTTTTAAGCGGGTTTAATCTATCAAAGGATTGGACCCGCTTTCCTAAGGTAAAAAGCGAATTGGGACTGGAATTACAGTTGATTTGGTGTAAAATAGTTTGGGTAATTAAAAGAAGAAAGAGGTATTGAACTAATGGCTAAATTAGTATTGATCCGTCACGGTCAAAGTGAATGGAACTTGTCTAACCAATTTACTGGTTGGGTTGACGTTGACCTTAGTGATGAAGGTGTTAAGCAAGCTATCAACGCTGGTAAGTTAATCAAGGAAGCAGGCATTGAATTTGACTATGCTTATACTTCTGTATTAACACGTGCTATCAAGACGTTGCACTACGCTTTGGAATATTCAGACCAACTCTGGATTCCAGAAACTAAGACTTGGCGTTTGAACGAACGTCATTACGGTGCTTTGCAAGGCCAAAACAAGGCTGAAGCAGCTGAAAAGTTCGGTGACGAACAAGTCCACATCTGGCGTCGTTCATACGATGTTTTGCCTCCATTGCTGAGTGCAGATGATGAAGGATCAGCAGCTAACGACCGTCGTTATGCTAACTTGGACCCTAACATCGTGCCTGGTGGCGAAAACTTAAAGGTTACCTTGGAACGGGTTATGCCTTTCTGGGAAGATGAAGTTGCACCTAAGTTGTTGGATGGCAAGAATGTCATCATTGCAGCCCATGGTAACTCATTGCGTGCCTTGAGCAAGTACATTGAAGGTATCTCAGATGATGACATCATCAACTTGGAAATGAAGACTGGCCAACCAGTTATCTATGACTTCGATGAGAAGTTGAAGGTATTGGGGAAGAGTAAGTTAGGCTAGAGTGTGGAAGCAGGCAGTTAGATAGCGGAGCCTAAGCGACTTTCAACAAAAATCCCGGGTTTGGATTTATGTTGGAAGTTGCTTAGGTGCAGCTGTCTGCCTGCTGGAACACGTTTCGGCTATGTAGAATCAGAGTGTGGAGTAGACCGTTTAGACCGCGGAGTGTAAGGTACTTGCGACATAAATTCCGGTTTGGGATTTGTGTTGTAAGTGCCTTACATGCAGCGGTCTGGTCTACGCAACACGTTTATAACATAAAATAAGTCAAAAAAGTGGTCACTAACGGGCGTTTCGTCTGTCCCGTGAGTGATCATTTTTCTGCGCTAAATTGCATCAATACTGGATAATGATGGCATAGAAAATAAGTGAACGGGAGTTACAGAATTTTGAATAACGAAACAGAAGTCAGTCAACGAGAAATGTTAAAAATCATCGGTCTTTTTAGAAAAAACGGGTTCAAGGGTGAATACGAAACCTTTGAGAAGTCAAAGGAAGAAGCCGGCGAGTACTTTGTCGTCGTTACGGATGAGAATACTCATATCAAGGGATTATTTAAAGCTAACCCTAGTAAAGACATGGTTGCGTTTCAACATGTTTTAAACGATCATAATACAGTTGCGTAGTCATTAACGACAGAGTTAGCAATACCTCTGAAGTTCGCCAGTCAACGAATTCAGAGGTATTTTTTTGTTAAAAAACTTAGTACAGTCACACACAAACAATTAAAGATTGGGATGGCATAAGAGAGATGCATCAATTAATGGCAGAGTTTATGGGCACAGCCCTAATGATTTTATTCGGGGTGGGTGTCCACGCTGATACAGTATTGAACGACACAAAGTATCATGGTTCAGGTCACTTGTTTGCAATCACGACTTGGGCATTTGGTATTTCAGTGGCACTATTTATTTTTGGTAACGTGACGATCAACCCAGCAATGGCTTTCTGCATGTTTTTATTAGGTAACATGACCTTCATTACATTTATTGAAACAGCTATTTTTCAAATGGTCGGTGGGGTTGTCGGTGCGTTGATCGTATACGTGATGTATGCTGATTCATTCAAACATTCATACGGCAAAGTTGATCCAGTGACGATTCGTAATATTTTCTCAACGTCACCAGCAGTCCGGAATTTACCACGGAACTTCTTCGTCGAATTCTTCGATACGTTCTTATTCTTAACTTCTATTTTGGCAATTTCTCGGATTCATATTCCGGGTATTGTGCCGATTGGTGTTGGTCTAGTGGTTTGGGCCATCGGTATGGGACTGGGTGGTCCTACTGGGTTCGCCATGAACCAGGCTCGAGATCTTGGTCCACGGATTGCCCACGCCATTTTGCCCATTAAGAACAAGGCGGACAGCGACTGGCAATATGGGTTGATCGTGCCGGGTATTGCACCATTCTTCGGAGCAGTTGCAGCAGCATTATTTGCGAAATTTTATTTAGGCATTTAAAGTATATTTAAAATGAAAAGGAAGCACAATTTCGTCAAATGAAATTGTGCTTCCTTTTTTTAGTTTGTAAATAAAATTAAATTGCGAGTTTAGTGGAACTGCATCCCACCATCAACTTCGATGGTTTGTCCGGTAATGTAGTTTGAATCAGGACCGGCTAAGAAGGCAACCGCGTTGGCAACGTCTTCTGGTTCGGATAAGCGTTTCAAAGCGATATCCTTGGCGAAGGTCTGCATACCCCATTCGTCATCTTTACCAGCGTTTTGCCCAACTTGGTGAGCGATATCAAACATCATTGGGGTCTTAACAATCCCTGGTGCGTAGGCGTTAACCGTAATGTTTTCTTCGGCTAAGTCACGGGCAGCAACTTGGGTAATCCCACGAACGGCAAACTTAGTCCCACTGTAAAGGGCTAAATTAGGGTTACCAACAACACCGGCTTGAGAGGTGGCATTGATGATCTTACCACCCTTACCACTCTTCTTAAACTGTTCATGAGCAGCTTGAATGCCCCAAATATCACCGGCAACGTTAACGTGGTAAACTTTGTCGAACTGTTCTGGTGTAATCGTATCGATTGGCGTAGTTGGGCCAAGGCCTGCGTTGTTAACCAAAACATCAAAGCCGCCTAATTTTTCAGCTGCTTCCTTTACTGCTGCGAAGAAGCTGTCACGGTCACTAACATCAACCTTGACACCAATGGCTTTGCCACCGCCGTCGTTAACTTCTTTAGCAACTTCACCAGCGGTGTCAGTATTTAAATCAGCAACCGCCACTGCGAATCCATCTGAAGCTAATCGCTTAACAATGGCTTTACCAATACCTTGTCCGCCACCAGTAACAAAAGCAACTTTACCGTTAAGTTCTGTCATTTGAAACGCCTCCTAAAATTGTTGTTTCACAACACCTCTAGAATAGCATAGTTATCGGGATTTTGAAAACGATTACATTTTCAATTAGAGATAGCGACAAATCATCAAGTTTGGTTAATCGCGAATTACAAAAGATGAAGACTAATCACAACTCGTTTTATTAGTTCTATTAATGGCATGTTTGAAATTACAGGCGAAATTGTTACTTGAACTAAAAACGCCAGGACTGCTGAGTTACAGTCTGGCCGTTTTTAAGTCATTTATTTCGTATTTCAAAAAATTTCAATATGTAAAAGGACAAGTTTGGCTAAATAAACTTGTCCTTTAATCTATCTAGTGAACTCTTGCAGGCTCGTCGTCTGGTGTTACCTTATCGACCCCAGATGAAACGGCTGCTTTTGTCTTGTGCGCACCTTTGCCCACCGCGTGTTTGGTCTTATCGCCAAGTTCGCCAACTTTATCCTGTACAGAAACGGAGTCACGTTCATGTTCAGCCCGCGTTTTGACATCCGTCACTGTTACGTTAACTTCAATCACGTCTAGGCCAGTCATATCATCAACGTTTTCAACGATTTTCCGTTTGATTTGATCGTATAGTTCGGGAATATCGATTCCGTATTCGGCTACGATATTTAAATCAACAGCCACTTGTTTTTTGCCGACTTCAACATCGACACCAGAAGTGACATCGTTCGTATTGACTAATTTGTCAGCAACGTTTGCGAAGAAGCCGCCATCGACACTGAGTAAGCCTTTGATATCCTCTAAACAAAGACCGACAATTTTTTGCAATACCTTGTCTTCATAAGTTAATTCACCTTTGATTTCAGGCTTAGTGTTTTCCATTTCGGGTTTGTTGAGTGTTGTGGTTGGCATTAAATGTCCTCCTTTAACGTGGGTTACTTAAAGTAATCGTCTAACAGACCAGTCTGTGAAAGGTAAAGTCCAGCGGCGATGCCGAGTCCAACTAAAATGAACAGGACCAATGTCTTCCAGAAACCAATCGTGAGTAACAACAGTGCGAGTACTAAACCGGTGGCGCCACCGATGATCGGCCAGCGGTAAAGTCTGAGTAATTCAGGCACGGGCAACGCCTCCTTTATACAACGCGGGGGTGATTAGACTGCCGGTTCCGCTTGAAATCCGTTAAATGGATATCAATTTTGCGGTCATGGTCAACGCCTAACAGTTGCTTGAGATCTTGTTCTAGTTTTTCTGCAAACTGTTTAGATTGCAATGTTGCGTTCGGGGATGACCGCAACGTCCCATGAATTTTGATTTTGAGCCGTTTACGCGAAAGTTTAGTGGTAACTTTTGGTTCGCTAATGAACGGTTCATGTCGTAGTGAAGAAAGGGTGAAATTATCAATGGCCTTTTTAGTTATACGTAGCTGACCGTTATTGTGACGAGTACGGTATAACTGAAAAGTTTTCGGCCAGGCGATAATGACGAAGAGAAGTGTCACCAAAATCACGGCTAGAACTAAGCCACCCCAGAAAAGATAATTCTGACTAATCGACTGCATGGTGCCAGAATCTATGAAGCCTAAGTGTAACGGCTCACCGACTACGGACCAATTGTGAAGCATCAAGCCTAAAGACAACGGTATTGCGAGGATAACCAGGATCGCAAGTCCCGTTTTAGTTAAGGTTTGCAAGTTATCACCACCTTTCTATTTGATTCCATCATAACAAGTGGCGATAGGTAACTACTAGAAGAATGCTCATAAATTTATTATGCAATTCATAAGTTATTAATATTATAACTTGAATGATACTTTTAGAATAATTTGTTGTATTTTAAGACAAAATCTTATTTTGAACCAATTTTAGTTAATGACGCTGGCGCTCGGGTTACCAATGGTCGGGTCGATTGCTAAGCGGAATAAGACGTCAGTTTTCTCTGAAAACGGCAGGCCGTCCAAATACAATTCACGGTAGGTATCAAGGTGGGTACGCTGGTAGCCGTTTTCCTCAATAGCAGCGTTGAGCGACTGCAATGTTTTAGCTTTAGGGCCGATTTCACCGTGGCCCGTTGCCTGAATTTCGGTGCCTTCAGCTAGTTGTTCGAAGTGGATTTGGTCTGTAATCCCTGACTCGAGGTTGGCATACTTTTTGGCAGCATCGAAGGTTTCCTGGTGGATAAATAGTGGCTGCTTGAGCCAAATCTTGAACGCTTCGCCAGTACCGCCCACAGTCCAAACTGCCTGAACCGGATACGGTCGGTATTCTTTGAAACCCGCTACTTCGATCCCAATATTTTGGCTATTGGCGATGATTGTAGCTATCTGGTGGACTGCTTCAGCTAAAAGAACGAACGTGTCATTTGTGGTGTGAGTTTGGGCCTGACCCTCTGCGGTAATGTAACTGCGAGTGGTTAATTCGACCAGTGAGGGTGTTTCTGAACGCTGATATTCGGCGGGTTCAAATGTTTCCCAGTTAAACATGGTAAGTACCTCCTTGCTAAATGACGGTAGGGATGAACTTTAATTTGCCGCCATTTTAGACCAATCCAGTCGGCCGTACCACTAAGTCGATCGTTTATAGCTAAATTAAGACAATATCCGCTGTTAGTCTGATTTTTAGGCCTCCTCAAAGGGATCTTTTTGACGTTCAGCAAATTGCCCCCTATACTAAAGGTGAAATGCAGGAGACAATAAAATAGTTAAATGAAAGCGCTTTCTACAATATCTATTTGGAGGTGATTTTTTGACATTATATAACCCATCAACAGCTGGTTTGACCCACTATTTATTCTTTACGGGCAAGGGGGGTGTCGGCAAAACTACCATGGCAACGGCGACGGCTGTTCAGTTGGCGGATGCTGGCAAACAAGTGATGATTGTTTCGACTGATCCGGCAAGTAATTTGCAAGACGTGTTTGAAACTAAGCTGACCAGTCAACCACAGCCGATTCCTGGCGTGCCTGGTTTAGACGCCGCCAATTTCGATCCCATCGTTGCGGCTAATGAGTACCGTGAAAGTGTGGTTGGCCCGTACCGTGGGGTGTTACCAGACGCGGCTATCCAAAATATGTCAGAACAGCTATCAGGTTCGTGTACGGTTGAGATTGCATCGTTCAACGAATTCGCTAAATTCTTAACTGATCCAACCGTTGACCAAAAATACGACTACATCATTTTCGACACGGCACCCACTGGGCACGCGTTACGGATGCTGCAACTGCCTTCTGCTTGGAGCAACTACCTGGACCAAAATCACGAGGGGGCTTCTTGCTTGGGACAGCTTGCTGGCTTGGGTGATCAAAAAGCCACCTATGAAAAAGCAGTGGCAACACTCAATGATGGTATGTTAACCACTCTATTGTTAGTCACCAGACCGCAGCGTGCTTCCTTAGTAGAAACCAGACGGGCTGCGGATGAGCTTGCTCAAATCGGGATGACCAATCAAAAACTGATTATTAACGGTGTACTTGAAGAACCGACCGATGAACCTTCGCAGAACATCTATGATCGTCAGCAAGCAGACTTGGAAAACATGCCGGAAAAATTAAAGCAGTTACCCGTGGCGGAAGTTCCACTTCGGGCGTACAACATCATGGGGTTGGCTAATATTCGAACGTTGTTGCAGGATCAGCAGCCCGCTATTAAGGCGCAGCCAGTAGTTCAAGCTGATTTCCCGTCAGTCGATAGCGTAGTGGCGGACTTACTGAAGACAAACAAGAAAATCATCTTCACCATGGGTAAGGGCGGCGTCGGTAAAACAACGGTTGCCGTCCAATTAGCTAAAAAGTTGGCTGCTCACCAGAAAACGGTTCATCTCGCGACCACCGATCCGGCTGACCACCTGTCACTGTTTCAAATTGATGATCCGGCAATTACCGTCACGCACATTGATGAACGGCAGGTGTTAAAAACTTATCAAAATGAAGTGCTATCAAAAGCTAAACAAACCATGTCGGCGGATGACGTTGACTACATTGCTGAGGACTTGCGGTCACCTTGTACGCAGGAAATCGCGATATTCAGGGCATTTGCCGAAGTTGTCGCCCAAAACGATAGTGACGTGGTCATCATCGATACGGCACCTACTGGACATACGTTGTTGTTATTGAATTCTACTGAAAGCTATGCCGAAGAAGTAAAACGGACTACCGGTGAAGTGCCGCAATCCGTGCTGGACTTGTTGCCGCGGTTACAGGATGCCAGTCAGACTGAAATTATCACTGTGACACTGCCCGAAACAACGCCAATCTATGAGTCATTGCGGTTAAACACCGACTTAGACCGGGCTAAAATGCCGCATAAGTGGTGGATCGTTAACCAAAGTTTGTTGGCAACACGGACAACTGATCCGGTGTTACAGGCCCGCGCAAATAGTGAAACACAGTGGATTGAGAAAGTTAAATCAGTTTCTAAGGGGCATTACGCCGTTGAAAAATGGCAGCCTAATTTTGAAAAAGTGAATTTAACCGTTTAAATAAAGGGTGTGAATAACATGAAGAAAATTGAAATTTTTGAACCTGCGTTGTGCTGTCCCACGGGGTTATGCGGCCCTAGTGTGGATCAAAATCTGGTTCGCTTAACGGCTATCACACGATCGGTGAATCATAGTCACCAGGCCATGATTGTTCGCCGTAATTTAGCACAAAACCCAAACGCGTTTGTGCGGAATCAACAAGTGGCTGAGCTATTGAAAACGGATGGCATGAACTGTCTGCCTATCACCATGGTCGATGGTGTTGTTGTAAAGAAGGGTGCTTATCCCTCAAATGATGAAATCAACGGGTACGTTGGCGTTTCTGCTACAAAGGTGAATCAATGAGTTTAAACGCATTCAAGTTACGGTATGAATTCGTTGAGTTCCGCAAATTTTACAGATACAATAAAGTGTAAGGATTTATTTGATGAAGTTAACCGATAACCTTTTTGCCATTTAACAGGAGGGATATTACCGATGAACCTTAAAGTTGCGCTTGCAGTGTCATTTGCGTCACTGATGCTGGTGGGATGTGGATCTAATAGCAGTTCACAGTCTAATCAGGATAGTACGTCGTCATCCAGTGTATCAAGCAGTAGTTCTCAAAGTGCCAGTCAATCGACGACTCACGATGATGTGAGTCAGGTTAAAGTGCCTGTGGCCACTGCTATCAAAACCTATCAGCAAACCTTTGCAAAATCAGAGATTACCGATCTTTCAGTGGAACGCGAGCTAGGACGGTTTCAATATGAGATAGAGGGTGTCGATGATAGCCGTGAATATACCCTTAAATTAGATGCGAATAGCGGCAAGGTCATTTCTAAGAGAAGTGAGCGGCTGGACGCGGATGAGGCCAACGGCGTAAAACGTCAGGACGCACTGGATTTGAATAATCTTATTAGTTTAAGCCGAGCGGTGACGATTGCCCAGTCAAAAGCGAAGGGGCAAACGGCAACGGAAGCTTCAATCGATAAAGAGAGTGAACAGACTTACTGGGAAGTTCAACTTGAAAAGCAGGGGCAGGAAACCAACGTTAAGCTCAATGCACAAACTGGGAAAGTATTAGCTATAGAGAATGATGATTAATTATTAAAGTTATTGAGGTCGCAGACAATTGACTGCGACCTTTTTTGATGCTTATTAAGTGAAATAAGGCGCGTTATTGGACATTGAATTGGCTGCTGTAAAAAATGATAGGATGATTGAAAATCAAATAAGAAAGAAAAAGGTGAATTAATTGAAAATTAACTACCACATTTCTTCCAACCATAGTATGATTTAAGCACGATAAGCCGAATTGGTTTCAAACTTTTTTTAAGCGTGAAAATGCCAGATCTTTTACACTTTTATGAATTGGACCGTATCAATTTAAAAAGTTGTTGACTTTTCTCTGAGAATTGGTATTATTAATAAAGCAAAAGGACCATAACGATTTATCGTTAGTTGTCAGAAGTAAAGCTATTTAAATGAAGGAGTGTATAATTTCATGGCAGTAGATTATGATTCCAAGTCATACTTGGAAAAAGTTGACGCCTGGTGGCGCGCTACAACCTATCTTTCAGGTGGGATGATTTTCCTGAAGAACAACCCATTGTTCTCAGTTACTAACACACCAATCCAAGCGGACGACGTTAAAGTTAAGCCAATTGGTCACTGGGGTACCATTTCAGGACAAACGTTCCTGTACGCTCATGCCAACCGTTTGATCAACAAGTACGGTTTGAACATGTTCTATATTGGTGGTCCCGGTCATGGTGGCCAAGTTATGGTAACTAACTCATACTTGGACGGTACTTACACCGACGCCTACCCTGAAATTACTCAGGACCTTGAAGGTATGTCACGTCTTTACAAGCGGTTCTCATTCCCTGGTGGAATTGGTTCCCACATGACTGCTCAAACTCCTGGCTCACTTCATGAAGGTGGCGAACTTGGTTACTCACTTTCACACGCAACTGGTGCCGTTCTGGATAACCCAGACCAAATCGCCTTTACTGTTGTTGGTGATGGTGAAGTTGAAACCGGTCCTGCTATGACTGCTTGGAACTCAATCAAGTTCTTGAACCCTAAGAACGACGGTGCCGTTTTACCAATTCTTGACTTAAACGGCTTCAAGATTTCCAACCCAACTCTCTTCAGTCGGATGAGTGATGAAAACATCACTAAGTTCTTCGAAGGTCTTGGCTGGTCACCTCGTTTCCTTGAAAACGATGATATCCACGATTACATGACTTACCACGAAAAAGCTGCTAAGTTATTTGATCAAGCTATTGCTGATATCCAACAAATCCAAAAAGACGCACGCGAAAACGGCAAGTACGAAGATGGTACTATTCCAGCTTGGCCTGTTGTTATTGCTCGTTTGCCTAAAGGTTGGGGCGGTCCTACACACAACCCAGCTGGCGAACCAATCGAAAACTCATTCCGTGCTCACCAAGTTCCACTTGGCTTGAGTCAAAAGAACCTCGCTGAATTACCAGAATTCGAAGCTTGGATGAAGTCATACAAGCCAGAAGAATTATTCAACACTGATGGTTCATTGAAGGCCGAAGTTGCTGACTTTGCTCCTAAGGGCGACAAGCGTATGGCAGCTAACCCTGTTACTAACGGTGGCCGTCACCGTGGCGAAAAGCCAGCTATGCTTGACTTACCTGACTGGAAGAGTTTAGCTAACGACATCAACGAAAACAACCGCGGTACTTTATTACCAGACGGTAACCGCAACATGGATATGAACGTTCTGTCAACATTCTTTGCTGGTGTTGCTACTAAGAACCCAACTTCATTCCGTGTCTTCGGTCCTGACGAAACTATGTCTAACCGTCTCTGGAGCATGTTCGACATGACTAACCGTCAATGGATGAGCAAGGTCAAGGAACCTAATGACCAATACGAAGCCCCAGAAGGCCGTATCTTAGATGCTCAATTGTCAGAACACCAAGCTGAAGGCTGGCTTGAAGGTTACACTCTGACTGGTCGTCAAGGTATCTTCGCTTCTTACGAATCATTCTTACGAGTAGTTGACTCAATGACGACTCAACACTTCAAGTGGATCCGTCAAGCAGCTGCAGAACCATGGCGCAATGATTATCCATCATTGAACTTGATCTCAACTTCAACTGTGTTCCAACAAGATCACAACGGTTATACCCACCAAGACCCAGGTATGCTTACCCACTTGGCTGAAAAGAAGTCTGACTTTATCCGTCAATATCTTCCAGCCGATGGTAACACGTTGTTAGCTGTCTTTGACCGTGCCTTCCGTGACCGTCAAAAGGTTAACCACATTGTTGCTTCTAAGCAACCTCGTCAACAATGGTTCTCAATCGACGAAGCTGAAGAATTAGCTACTGAAGGTATCAAGGCTATTGATTGGGCTTCAACTGTTGCTGAAGGCGAAGATGCTGATATCGTCTTTGCTTCAGCCGGTGTTGAACCAACCATCGAAACTTTGGCTGCTATCGATATGATCAACGATGCATTCCCATCAGTTAAGATGCGTTATGTCAACGTTGTTGAACTCGGACGTCTTCAAAAGAAGAACGGCCCTCTGAACGCAGAACGTTCATTGTCAGACGACAAGTTCGAATCATTATTCGGTCAATCAGGGACTCCAGTTCTGTTTGGTTTCCACGGTTACGAAGACTTGATCGAATCAATCTTCTACGAACGTCAACACACTGGTGCACACGTCCACGGTTACCGTGAAGATGGTGACATCACTACTGCATACGACATGCGTGTTTACTCACAACTTGATCGTTTCAACCAAGCTAAAGATGCTGTTAACACCTTGATTGCTAACGGTGCTATCGACGAAGCTGCCGGTAAAGCCTTTGACAAGAAGATGGATGACATCTTAGCAAAACACTTCAAGGTTACTCGTGACGAAGGTCGCGACATTGAAGAATTTACTAAATGGCAATGGACTCCATTGAAGAAGTAATTTCTTCAGCGGATAACATGAACATTTAAAAAAGCACCAACTCAATTACGAGTTGGTGCTTTTTTTGTGCAATGAATGGGTTAAAGCACTTTATCGTTAGCAACCGGTACAGTTGGCACCGTTGAACGTTCTCTAGATGAGAAGAAGCCAAAGATGACACACCATAGAATCCCTAAGGTAGCGGGAAGCCAGTTACTGCTGTCAAAGAATAAGCTGAGATAGATAACGACGAAGAAGACGATCAGCATTGGATCGAGGACTTTATAGGCTGGCATTAAAAATCCGTCTGGCATAAAATCAGCCGACTGACGATATTTATAGTGAGCGACGACGGTAAGTGAATAGACGATTAAGTACAGGTCACTTGATGCGGAGGTGATTAAACTAAAGGCGTTTGAGACATAGGGGAGCGCACTAATCACGGGGGCTAATAGGATTAACGTTGCAGAAATTAGAATTCCTTGAGCTGGGACACCGTGTGTTGAAATGTTTTTGAAATGCCGCATGAAACGACCGTTAGATTCACTGGCAAGTTGATAAAAGTGACGTCCTGATGAATAAATCATGCTATTCAGTGACGATGCCGCGGAAGTTAGTACCACGAAGTTGATGATGGCGGCAGCAGCACGAAGGCCAACTAAAGAAAAGACTTGGACGAATGGACTTTGCTTTGCTGATAAACTTTGCCATGGATAAATCAACATGATAACCAGTAGGGCACCAATGTAGAAAATCAGAATCCGGTAAATCACCTCATTGATCGCCTTTGGCAATACGTGGCGGGGATTCTTTGTTTCAGCGGTGGTGATACCGATGAATTCCATGCCTAGAAAGGCGAAGAAGACCATTGGAAAGGCGCCAATAAAGCTGTGGATGCCGTTGGGAAACAGTGATAGGTGAGTCGTAATATTAGCAAAACCGACCTGACCTGTTGGTGTCTTAAAGTGTGTTAGCAGCATCATGATTCCTGTAACAATCATTGCCAGAATGGCGATAATTTTGATCATGGCGAACCAAAACTCTGCTTCACCAAAGATCCTGACAGCAATTAAATTGACACTGGTTAACACGACCAAGAAACTAATTTGAATCAACCAAGCAGGGAGATGCGGGAACCAAAACTGAACGTAACTGGCAATGGCGGTTATCTCGGCCATACCAACGCAAATCAACCCGATCCAGTAGGTCCAGCCAGCAAAGTAACCGGTTCGCTGACCCAGATAGCGCGTAATAAACGCAATGAACGTATGTTGAGAGGGATCTTGATACAGCATTTCACCAATGCCACGCATCATTAGAAAGAAAAAGATACCAATAATCATATACACCAAAATTATCGAAGGACCTGTTTTTGTAATGGATGTACTAGCACCCAAGAAAAGGCCAGTACCAATTGTGCCACCGAGTGCAATCATTTGAACGTGCCGATTAGACAAAGATCGTTTCGTACCATCAGCGTTTGTATTTTCTTGTTTGTTCATAGTCTCACTCCTTTTCATTGATGTTAATTTAATCACTGAATGAAATAAAATTCAATAGTAAAATTAAAAATAAATGAGATTTTAGATAGAAAAATAAATGAATAGTTGCTATAATAGCCGATATAGAGGTGATTTTAGTAAATACTTCGAATTAAATCATTTTCTAATAATCAATTATGCATAATTAAAATGAATAAATACTTACGTGAAGACACTCATTATTACCGAATTATCACATCACTGTGGAAGACTGATCATTCTTTTGCAAACACGTAAAAACGAGGTAAATTATTGGGTTGGGAGCAAGATCATGAGGTTTGTAAGTTTACTTGTAAACGGTAGTAACTTGTAAAAGGTTATGCATTTTTGACAAAAAGCCATTCAACACGTGAATATTTTATTGAGAGAAGGTGACGCACACATAGCTCAAAACTTGTGAGAGAATCAAAAAAATTCGGCAGCGATTGATCAGTGCTTGGCAGAAAACCGATGCTGGTTGTATACCGAAAGCAGTGCTTTTATCAGTTTTAACGATTTTGTGTTATATTTTATAACATGAAATTTGTGTGAATTTGTATTTTGAAAGCGTGATAAGATTTGATTTGCTAGTAATTTGATCTATTTGCTAAAATTGGTAAACCTGACATATGCCTAGTTTTGCTGATATCCTATTGATTATTTTTCGAATAGGTATAGGATATATTTTGTGATGTTAGTATATCTAACATGAACTATTTGAAATCAACGACGGGAGAGATTGTTATGAGAATTGAACAGGATTGTATTGGTAAGTTAGCAATTGATGATGATGCTTTATATGGTATTCACAGTAAGCGTGCGGAGAATAACTTTCCTATTTCAAGTGAAAAGATCCATCCCTTGATTATTGAAAGTTTTCTCCAAATCAAAAAGGCGGCAGCACAGGTCAACCAACAAGCTGGTACCTTGAAAGCCCCCAAAGCTAATGCGATTATTGCGGCATGTAATCAGTTGCTACTTGGCAGACATCAAGATGCGTTTATCGTGCCTGCAATCCAAGGTAGTGCCGGTACGTCAGCTAACATGAACGTTAATGAAGTTGTTGCTCATTTAGCAGAAGCATTAACCCCTGGTGTTCACGTTCATCCTAACGACGACGTTAACCAGTCACAATCAACTAACGATACCTTTCCGACAGCTGGTCAAATGGCAATGTTAAAAAAGCTACCATCTCTTCTCAAAGCAATCGATGGCTTACTTGATGAACTCGAAAGACTAGCAAAACAGAACAAGGACGTCCTGAAAATTGGCCGAACACAGTTGGAAGATGCGGTTCCTACTACTTATGGGCGTACGTTTACAGCATATCGGTCATTATTTAAGCGTGATTTAGCACGGTTATCTGCCGTACGAGATGATTTAGCAGTCGTTAATTTAGGTGGTACCGCGATTGGGACTGGCCTTAACGCTACTCGTTATTATCAAGCCCACATTGTGGGACAGGTCAACCAACTGACACAGTTGAATCTCGTTCAAGCGCCAGATTTGATTGATGCCACTCAAAACTGTGATACCGCAGTGGTCTTTTCCGGAGCACTTAAGGCGTTAGCAGTTGATTTATCTAAATTCTGTAACGATTTACGGCTGCTTGGAAGTGGTCCTCAAGCTGGGTTAGCAGAACTACGGTTGCCAGCAGTGCAGGCAGGGTCATCGATCATGCCAGCTAAAGTTAACCCAGTTATCCCAGAAGTAGTGAACCAAGTTGCATTTGAGGTTATTGGTAACGACACCACCGTCACCTTAGCTGCACAGGGTGGTCAACTTGAATTAAATGCCTTTGAACCAATTATGTTTCGTGACATCCTAGCCAGTGAGACTTACCTCGAAAAGGGTATTCAAACCTTGGTCGCTAACTGCCTGCACGGCTTACAGGTCAACCAAGCACAAACACAGCGTTATGTTGAACATTCTGCGATTATCGCGACCGCACTTTCACCGATTTTGGGATACACCAAGACAACGGCTGTCATTAAACAAGCACTGAGTGAAGATCGCTCTGTGCGAGACATTATCCTTGATAGCCACTTGTTGTCAGTGGAACAGCTTGATCAGTTATTGTCACCTGAAAGCCTGTTACACGGACAATCCACCGTACAAACAAAGCGGCGTGAAGGATAAAGAATGACGAGTGACTAAAAAATTGAATACAGTTAACCCAAAACAATATGGGTAATTTCACTGAAAGAAGTCTTGTAATATGGCAATTGGCAAACATCGACCAAGTCGAATCGTGGTTGACCAGAGCGCAATTTATCAAAATATTGCGAATGAAAAGGCCAGATTAAGTGATAAAACTGAGTTATTTATGGTAGTGAAAGCGAATGCTTACGGCCACGGTTTACTTCAAGTGGCGGCTACGGCATTGCGCGCGGGTGCCACCGGCTTTTGCGTGGCAATCCTAGATGAGGCACTGGCACTGCGAGAAGCTGGGTTCAATCAGCCAATCTTAGTATTGGGAATCACTGAACCTCAATATGCTGCACTATTAGCAGTTAACCATATTTCCGCGACAGTGGGATCGTTAGCTTGGTTAAAAACTGCGCAGGGCTTTTTGGAAAATGAGCACGTGACGACGCCACTGGCTGTTCATCTAGGGCTTGATACTGGCATGGGTAGAATTGGGTTCCAGACGCCTACTCAATTGGCGGCAGCAGTGGCGTACCTCAAAACGACCGAACAGTTTGAATTTGAAGGTATTTTCACTCATTTTTCCAAAGCTGATTCGGCTGATACAGCCTACTTTGAACAACAATTAAAGAAGTGGTGTGCCTTCATGGCAGTAGTTCCTGACCGGCCAAAATACGTGCACGTCTCCAACACTGCCACCAGCTTGTGGCACGATGCTTGCAACGGCAACCTTATCCGTTTCGGCGTTGGCGGTTATGGTTTAAATCCATCAGGCATCGAGCTTGAACCACCGTTTGTTTTGCGGCCAGCCATGCGTTTGGAGTCCCGCACAGTTTTCGTCAAGTCATTAAAAGCAGGTCAATCTGTGAGCTATGGCGCTACCTATACAGCACAGGAAGATGAGTGGGTAGCAACGGTTCCGATTGGGTATGCAGACGGGTATCGGCGGCAGCTGCAAGGTTTTCATGTGTTGGTGGATGGTCATTATTGTGAAATTATTGGGCGGATATGTATGGATCAGTTAATGATTCGGTTGCCGCATGAGTACCCAGTAGGAACTCTTGTCACATTAGTGGGCGAAGATCATGGTCGCGTAATCTCGCTTCAAGAGTTAGCTGACTACTGCGGCACGATTCATTACGAAATTGCTTGCGGGTTTGGCGAACGATTACCACGGGTTTATCAAAATTAACTACGATTATTGATATCTATAGATTGGGCTGCACGTTGTCAGCGTGAAATTGACAACAAGCAGCCTTTTTGATTGCCCAAATATTTAGTAGCGACGGGTAAAATTCCACCTTGAATTTCTCCGTCAGTCAAGCGATACTCATTACAAGAGAACTTTAACGAGGTGGGCATGCATGAGTTACATTGAAGTACAAAACGAATCAAAGAAGTATCAAATGGGCGAAACTGAGATTATCGCCAATAATAAATTGAATTTTACGTGCGAGCAGGGACAGCTAACCGTGATTTTAGGTCCTAGCGGTGCTGGTAAATCAACGGTACTCAATATTTTGGGCGGGATGGATACGCCGACGAGCGGTGCGGTTTTGATCGACGGCGTGGATATCGCGAAGTTTAACGATCGTCAGCTAACGGCGTATCGTCGCAGTGACGTGGGCTTTGTTTTCCAATTCTATAATCTGATTCCGAACTTAACGACTAAGGAAAATGTCGAACTGGCTAATTCAATCGTGGATGATGCGTTGGATGCTGAAGAAACGCTACGTGAAGTGGGACTGGGCAATCGACTAGATAACTTTCCATCGCAACTCTCCGGCGGTGAACAGCAGCGGGTCGCCATTGCCCGAGCTCTAGCCAAAAACCCCAAGTTGCTCCTGTGTGATGAGCCAACGGGTGCCCTAGATTTTGAAACTGGGAAACAAGTCCTGAGCCTGCTTCAAACGGCCAGTCAACGCGACAACAAGACGGTGGTGATCATCACCCACAACGCAGCCATCGCTAAAATGGCGGACCGTGTCATCCGAATTAACGATGCCCAAGTGCGGTCTGTAGAAGATAATCCGACACCGGTTCCCGTTGAACAGATTGAGTGGTGATCAGTATGAAACCCATGACCAAAAACATGTGGCGTGAGATTGCGGCTAACAAGGGGCGGTTTATCGCGATTATTATGATTATTTTATTGGGAACACTGATCTTTGTGGGGGTCAAAGCTGCGGGTCCTAGTCTCAACGATTCCATGGATAATACGGTTAAAACTGAGCACCTAAGCGATGTTCAGTTGTTTTCCACGACGGGCTTTACCCAAAAAGACGTTCAAACTGCTGAAAAAGTTGCTGGTGCTCAAGCGGAAATCGGGAAGTTCAAGTACGTCACAGGCGGTAAAGATGAAGACGTCGTGGCGTTGTATGGCTACCAGTCTAGTGCGAAACAGAACCAGTTAAAATTACGCAGCGGACATTTACCCAAGTCAGCGAATCAAATCGTGTTGGACGAACGGGCTAAACGTGATTATGGTTATCGGCTAGGGGATACGTATCGGTTTAACGAGCAGGCGGATCTGAAACAACGGTCTTATCAAATTGTTGGTTTTGCGGATTCACCGCGATACATCGATTACAGCACCCGTGGTTCAGCCAACGTTGGCGATGGTATCGTGCGTTACTTTGCGTATCTTGAGCCGCAACAATTAAACCTGCCAACAGCAACCGTATTAACGGTGAGGTTCAAGTCATTACAGTCGATGAATTCGTTCAATGATGACTACCAGAGTGCTGTTAATCAAAAAGTGACGGCGCTCAAGGCTGCTTTCAAACCGCGGGCTAAGGAACGCAATCAGCAATTGTCAGCGAAGGTGAAACGATCCTTCGCACCGCAACAGCAAAAACTAACCCAAGCGGCTAAACAGTTAGCGCAGTTAAAACAGGCCACTGGCAATTCAGCAGTGCTCCAGCAGCAAACACAAACGTTAAAGCAAAATCAAGCAAAACTAAACGTAGCGTTGAAGGAAGCTACTGCTAAAGCACAAACGGCCTATACTTGGCAGACTCGCGAAGACTTACCCGGATTTACGTCGTTTGGCGACACTTCGGATCGGATCGCGGCCATTGCTAATGTATTTCCGGTCTTCTTCTTTCTCATTGCCGCGTTAATCACGTTCACCACAATCACACGGATGGTGGAGGAAGCTCGGCGCCAAATTGGCACGTTCAAGGCGCTTGGCTATACGAAGTGGGCCATTGCTCGTAACTATTTGAGCTATGCCTTAATGGCCGGTTTAATCGGTGCCATCTTGGGGAGTGCTATTGGCAACGTGACGCTACCTCGGCTAGTTATTTCGATGTATCACATGAGTATTCCGCTGACCACATCAGTACCCGTCATGTGGTCGGTGATTGCTTTAGCGGTGTTCTTCTCACTATTGGCAACGGTGGGTGCAGCCGTGATTGTGGTTCGCCGCGAGTTAGCTGAAAAACCAGCTGATCTGATGTTGCCACGAACGCCTAAATCGGCAAAACGGATTTTGATGGAACGTATCACACCATTATGGCGCCGAATGAGCTTTAACCAGAAGGTGTCTTACCGGAACCTATTTCGGTACAAGAGCCGGATGTGGATGACGATTATTGGTATCGCAGGAGGAACAGCACTGATTCTAACTGGTTTTGGGTTGAATGACTCAATCGGTTCAACTGCTAGTCAGCAGTATGGTCAGATCTTCCACTATTCAGCGACTGTATCACTAGCTCATGATGGTCAGAGTCAAAAGGCGATGCGGGTGTTGAATCAGTCGGATGCCTATAAGGGTGCCACGAAGGTTAACCTGACCACTGGCAAGGTAAAAGCTGATAACAAGCAAATCAGTGATGTTAACCTCGTCACGCCAAATAATAACCAGCAGTTTAAGAAATACGTCACACTCAGTCATTCACTTACTGAAAATGGGTTAGTGATCAGCAAAAAAATTGCTTCTCAGTTGGATGTTAAAGCGGGGGACAAAGTTAGTTTTACCACTGCAAACGGCAAAAAAGCACGTTTAAACGTGGTGGCAGTGACGCCGAACTACATGGGGGTCTTCGCCTATATGAGTCCGACTGCATACCAACATGCTTTTAATGTTCAGCCGGCAGTCAATACGTTGTTCGTCAAACTAAACAAGCAGTCCAGCCAGCAGCAAAATCAACTGGCAAGACAACTGCTGAAACACGGCGGTGCACTTGGAACCAGCTTTGCATCAGATCAGGAAACCACGATTAAGACTATGAGCAGTTCCATGAACGTGATTGTACTAATCATGATTTTATTATCTGGTGTTCTGTCGTTTGTGGTGCTGTATAACCTAACCAACATCAATATTTCAGAGCGAATCCGTGAACTTTCAACGGTGAAAGTGCTGGGCTTCTTTGATAAAGAAGTGACCATGTACGTTTCACGGGAGAATATTTTGCTGACCATCTTCGGCATCATTTTAGGATATGGTGCCGGTTGGGGATTACTCAGCTTTATTCTTAATCAGGCGACAACTTCGCAGGTAGTCTTTCCTGTCATTATCCGCTGGCCAGGATACGTGGTAGCCACGTTGCTGATGGTAGTGTTTACCCTGATTGTGATGTGGGTGACCCATCAGAAGCTTAAGCACGTGGATATGGTGGAAGCGTTGAAGGAAAATTAAATAGATATTGTTAAAAAACTATTCCGGCAATTTCTCGGAATAGTTTTTTTGAATTATGGAACCTGTTAATCTTTACGAAATTTCCCGCTGACGATATTCTCTTGGAGAGACGTGATATTCCTTTTTAAATACCCGGGAGAAGTAATAACTGTCAGTGTATCCGAGTCGGGTGGCGATTTGCTGAATCGGAATATTGGTAAATCGTAGGTAGTGGCTTGCACGGTCAGTTTTGGCTGATGTGATAAATTGATTCACACTGACTTTGGTGACTTTTCGAAAAGTACGACTCAGATAACTGATTGAAATTCCTAGTGTTGTCGCGATATCTTCTAGTTTAATTGGTTTGCTGATATTTTTGTAAATGTATTGAATGGCTAAATCAACATAAGTACTTCCGGTCGTGATATCACTTTTATTAACACTTAAGCCAGAAAGGAGTGCACCCAGCAATTGAGAGACATACAATTCGCGATTAAACGAAAACCCTGGTTGAAAGGTCTTTATCATGAACCAAAACAGTTCCATAATGGATTTTATCTGATTAATGGGGAGTTCTTCTAAATAAAAGGCAGAATTAGGATAAACGCAGGGATAACTAGTCGCTAAGTTTCCGCGAAAGTGTACCCAGTAGATATCCCAGGGATCGTTTTCGGCAGTGAAATATTTATGCCCAATATTAGGAGGCAAGATGATGAACGAATGTTGTTTCATCGTATAAGTCGTATGATCAACGATAACTGTGCCTGAACCATTAGTACAAAAAATCATGATCCAGGTATTGGTACCTTGTTTCCGGGAAACATAGTGGTAGTCAGCGTTGGGGAAAAAACCGAGGTCGGTGACATAGAGGTTGTTGAAAAGGGGTGAGGATGCATATGAGCGTAGTAAAGTTGGCGGTAACACAAATAAGTATTCGTTATCGAAATCTTCTAAGCGGCGCATGGTATCCCTCCAGTCAATAAATATAACGTATTATATAAAGCGCTTACATTATATACCGACAGTAGCGAATAATCCATCTTTGGGTGAGGATAATGCATTTTAAGAAAGCGCTTTCTGTACTATGGTGTAGGTAATCAAAAGACAGAAAGGAACGATTTTTATGAGTACAAATACCGGTGTTTCTATCACAGAAACGACGATCACGTTGCCAACGTATCAAACCAGTAAACCCGAAAAAAACCCGATGTTTCTTGAGAAGAGAGTCTATCAAGGCAGTAGCGGTAAGGTCTATCCTTTCCCAGTTACAGAAAAGATTCATGAAGATAAGGTGGACCAGACTTATCGCGCGATTATTTTGGAAAACCAGTATCTTCAGGTAACCTTTTTACCTGAACTCGGCGGCCGGATTTATCGGGCCTTAGATAAGACGAATAACTATGATTTCGTCTACTATAATCACGTCATTAAACCAGCCTTAGTTGGCTTAACAGGTTCGTGGATATCTGGTGGGATTGAATTTAACTGGCCGCAACATCATCGTCCAGACACTTTTTTACCCGTTGAAACGAAAATTGAAGAACGTGATGGTGCCAAAACGTTGTGGATCAGTGATATTGATAAAATGTACGGGACTAAAATTTTGGTTGGCTTTACCATGTTTGCGGACAAGGCCTACTTGAAGCTAGATGAACACTTTAGCAACCCAACCGATCTGCCACAGACTTTTCTTTGGTGGGCCAATCCTGCGGTACCAGTAAATGACAATACGCAATCTATTTTTCCACCTGATGTTAATGCCGTCTTTGATCACGGTAAGCGAGCAGTCTCAACCTTTCCGATTGCTACCGGTGAATATTATAAGATCGATTATTCTGCAGGTGTTGATATTTCACGATACAAGAACGTTCCCGTACCAACCTCTTACATGGCTGCCCATTCTGAATACGATTTTTTGGGCAACTATGATCATCAAAAGAAGGCCGGTTTACTGCACGTTGCTGACCATCATACTTCTCCTGGTAAGAAGCAGTGGACATGGGGGAACGCTGATTTTGGTCAGTCATGGGACAATCAGTTAACTGATAATGATGGGCCGTATATTGAACTGATGGTTGGAACCTATACGGATAACCAACCCGATTTTACATGGTTGAAGCCCCATGAACAAAAAACTTCCACGGAGTACTTCATGCCGTACAAGGACGTTGGGGCAGTTAAAAATGCCACTATTAATGCCGCTGTGAACCTAGAAGTTACTGATCAGGGAGTAGCGGTTAAGGCTTATGCAACCTCTGTTTATCAGGGCGCACACGTGAAGCTGTACCAGCAAGATAAATTGATAGCGGATGAAACGGTGACGTTGAGTCCCGTTCAGACGTTTGAGAAAGAATACGATGTAAATGGTGAACAATCTGAGCTTAAGCTAGTCGTGACGGATGCTGATGGCAAGCAGTTGGTCGCTTATCAGCCAGCAGCAGATCATATTAAGCCAATCCCTGATCCTGCAAAAGCAATCGCTGCTCCAGAAGAAATTAAGACTAACGATGAACTCTATTTTGCGGCACAGCATCTGGAACAATATCGACACGCCACTTATCGGCCGGATGATTACTACCTTGAAGGACTTAAGCGTGATCAAAATGATGACCGAATCAACGATGCCTATGGCCTTTTGCTGTATCGGCGCGGGTTATTTGCTGAAAGCCAAACTTATTTTGAACGGGCTATCGCGCGTGAAACTGAACACAACACCAACCCATTTTCTGGCGCAGCACACTATCATCTAGGCCTTAGCTTAATGATGCAAGGCCAGCTTAAAGACGCATATGACCACTTCTTTAAAGCAACTTGGTCTTATGAAACACAATCAGTTGGCTTCTTAGCATTGGCACAAATAAAGAGCCTTGAAGGTGATTTGAATGCTGCACTGATTGATATTGATAAGGGGTTGAATACCAATTATAGTGATATGACTTTGCGGACGCTTAAGGTAAACGTCTTGCGGCGGGCTCATGAGAGTGAAGCTGCTAAACAATTAGTAGAGGAGAACGCTGCGATTGATCCACTATGTCTGGGTAACCGTTACGAAGCCTGGAAGCTGAATTCGAGTGCGGAGAACCAAAGTGCACTTGAAGCCGCCTTAAATCACAAGTTAAATAATCACCTGAGTTTAGCGGATTCCTATATCAAGGCAGGCCAGTACGCAGATGCATTGGAAATTATTCAGTTATATACCGCCGAAAGCCCAATCAAGAGTTACTACGAAGCCTTTCTTTCTAATAAATTAGGCGATACAAAGGCTGCAAAGAAGTTTGCTGATCAGGGTGCTGCTGGTAATCCGGACTATGTCTTTCCGAACCGTTTAATGGACGTGATTGTTTTAAATGCTGCTATTAAGCAAAATCCAAGTGATGGTCTGGCAGCTTATTATCTTGGTAATTTATATTATGACCGAAAAGTCTATGACCGTGCTACTCAGCTATGGGAGCAATGTGTCAAAGCTAACCCAGATTATCCAATGGCGCACCGGAATCTCTCAATTGCCTACTTTAACCGGCAACATCAACCTCAAAAAGCACTGCATGAGTTGGAACTAGCTTTTAAGCTAGATCCGCAAAACAGTCGGTTAGTGTTCGAATTAGACACCCTATATGAAAAGCTCAATCGGCCGTTGACTGAACGATTAACTTTTCTTCAAGATCACTTTGACCTCACTCAACAGCGTGACGATAGCTACATCTCATTGATCACGTTGTTAAACGAAACGGGTGACTATCAGCAAGCTTATAAGAAGATTATGGCGCATGTTTTCCATCCATGGGAAGGCGGCGAAGGCAAGGTAAGCACGCAGTATGAATATGCGCTGGTTGAATTGGCGAAACAAGACTTGGCTGCTAATCGGGTCCAGGATGCTATTGATAAGCTTAAGCAAGCGTTGATTTATCCACGAAGTTTAGGTGAAGGGAAACTGCCGATTGCAGTAGATAACATCATTAATTACTACCTGGGACTAGCTTTCAAAGCAGATGGCAACGATGCTCAAGCTAAGGCACATTTTGAAAAAGCAACTGCTGGTTTGAGTGAACCAACGGACATGATGTACTACAACGACCAACCGGCTGATACTATCTTTTATCAAGGACTGGCATTTGAACAGTTGCACCAAACTAGTCAAGCTGATGCTCGCTATTATAAGTTGATCAGCTTTGGCGAACGGCATTTATTCGACCAGTTTAAGATGGATTACTTCGCCGTTTCGTTACCAGACGCACTGCTTTTTGATGAAAATTATCAGGACCGTAACGCTGTTCATTGTTACTATTTGATGGCGTTAGGTCATTTAGGATTAGGACATGTGGAACAAGCTCAAAAACTCTTTGGACAAGCGCTTGCTATTAATAATCACCATCAAGGTGTTTTACGGCATCACAATTTTAAAAAGGAGAACGTTAAGTAAAACACGGCAGCATTAAATGTCAGCGCCTCTTTGGATAATCTTGGAATGGTTGTTTGAAAGAGACGCTGATTGTTGTCGGCGAATATTTAGGGGGCAAACGTAATATGCCAAGTTATATTAAGGAGTTGCGTGCATTAGTCGGACATCGGCCACTGATTTTAAATTCTGCATCAGGCGCTTTGTTTAATCAACACCAGCAAGTGTTGCTCCAAGAACGGACAGATACAGGTAATTGGGGTTTCCCCGGGGGATATTTAGCTTTTGGAGAGGGCTTTAAAGAAGCTTTGGTTAGAGAATTTCAGGAGGATGCGGGTCTGACTGTTGAGCCGTTGCAATTATTACAGCTGTCGGATCAGAATCATTACACTTACCCGAATGGGGATCAGGTTCAGCCAATCAACTGTTTCTATCTGGTAAAGTATGTCTCTGGCAGGCTATTACAACAGGCGACAGACGAAACGACTCAGTTGGCATACTTTGATTTAGACCAGCCCCCAACCTTTTTTAACCAGCAACATGCAACGATGTTTTCGGTACTTCAACAGGATTATTTATAGAAAGGAGGTATTGACATGTCAATAAAAGTATTTCGGTATCAACGTGAACACCAGCACGATTATTGTGAAATTACGATGGAAAATAGTCAGGGTATGCAGGTTAAATTATTAAACTATGGTGCAACCCTCGAAAAGATCCTGATTCCAACCGAACAGGGTTTGGAAAACATCATTATGTCGCTTGATTCGCCAGCAGACTACTCAAAGGCACGTAACTTTTTAGGTGGGACAGTGGGCCGAATCGTTGGTAGAATTCGTCATGGTCAGTGGCAATATGGCAACCATATTGTGCAATTGCCGTTAAACGATGGTCAAAATCACATCCATGGTGGAACGGGTACGGATACGCAAGTGTTCGATTTTTTAACTTATTTTGATGAGTATCAAAGCACAGTGACGTTTATCTTATTTGACGCGGATGGTAACAACGGCTACCCGGGTAATCTGAAGTTGCAAGTCAGTTATACATTGGATAACGATAATCAGTTGACCTACCGAATTAAAGCCGTTAGTGATAAACTGACTATTTTTAACCCAACCAATCACGTTTATTTCCGGTTGAATGGACCTGAATCCGATGTGTTAGGACTTAACCTTCAACTCAATAGTGATGCGTATTTGCCACTGGATGCGGACAGTTTACCCTTTCAAGGCAGAAAGTCAGTGGAGGGAAGTGTTTTTGATTTCCGCAACACTAAACCAGTTGGTACTGTCATCAATAGTCATGACCCAGAAATTGATGCGGAACACGGCTTAAATCATCCATTTTTGCTGCGAGGTGATGACCCAGCAGCTATCTTAAGCTCCCCTGATAAAAAGAGGAGGATGGTCATGACAACGAAATCACCGTCGATAGTGGTTTATACTGCCAATCACTTTGATCATACGGGGATTGCAAAACACATCGGCCAGTATGATGGCATTACCCTTGAAGCACAGGTGCCACCTGCGGAGGGAACCGATTTAACGGCTATCACTCTCATGCCAGGAGAACAGTTCGACACGTGGACTAAATGGCAGTTTAAGTATTAATAAGTTACGGTGGCGACAAAGATAAATGGCTTTACTTCAAGATAGTCCATCTTTGCAATTGATTAGTACATTTTTATGTATGCGTTTTCATTATATCCTTAGATTAAGCATAAATAGAACGTTCTTTTAATCTAATATGTAGTCATATTTGGGCGGAGGTTTTGAAATATGGATAAGAAAAAGCGTCTTACACCGTATGTTATTTTGATTTCTTGTGCGGCTGCACTAGGGGGATTATTGTTTGGTTACGATACAGCCGTTATTTCTGGGGCTATCGGCTTCTTACAGATCAAATTTGGCCTCGATAGTGTAGCTGTTGGTTGGGTAACCTCTTGTATTTTAATTGGGTGTGCCATTGGCGTTTCGATTGCGGGGGTATTAAGTGATCGTTTTGGTCGAAAAAAGATCCTTGTTTTATCAGCCATTATTTTTGCTGCATCATCTATTGGTGCTGCATTGGCCGGCAGTTATTTAACGTTAGTGATCTGGCGGATGCTTGCTGGTGTTGGTATCGGGCTCACATCACTCATTACGCCACTGTATATTGCTGAAATGGCACCAGCTGAAGTGCGTGGCAAGTTAGTTTCGGTGAATCAACTCGCCATTACGATTGGTATTTTTGTGGTGTACTTTATTAACGCAGCCATCGCTTCTGGCTCGACTCAAGCTTGGAACGTTTCAACAGGATGGCGCATGATGATGGGGATTGGTGTGATTCCATCTGCACTGTTCTTGCTTGCATTAATTCCTGCTGGCGAAAGTCCCCGTTGGCTGACTCAGCATGGTAAGGCAGACCGAGCACTGGGTATTTTAAAGAAGGTCGAAGGGAATTCAGAAGATGCGCAATCAGAACTGACTGAAATACAAGAGGCTAATAAAATTATCGATGATTCTCGCTTCAGAGATTTGTTTAATAAAACCTGGTTTCCAGTCGTCGTTATCGGTGTGTTATTAGCCTTATTCCAGCAATTTTCCGGTAGTAACGCCATTATGTATTATGCCCCAGAGATTTTTAAGGGTGCTGGATTTGGTCAAGATGGTGCCTTTATGGCCACCGTTTCTATTGGGATGATCAACATGGTAATCACGGTCGTGTCACTTGGCTTGGTTGACAGAGTTGGTCGGAAACAGCTATTAGGCTGGGGCTCACTAGCAATGTCAATTTGCCTATTGATTGTTGCCATTTGCTTCTTTACCGGTGCTTCAGCAACCTTGACGTTGATATTTGTTTTACTAGCGATTGCGTCATACGCGATTTCTTTAGCACCAGTTACATGGATTTTAATTTCAGAAATTTTTCCATCGCGTATTCGTGGTCGCGCAATGTCAATTTGTACCGTCGTGCTTTGGTTGAGTGACTTTACTTTGAGCTATACCTTCCCAATTTTGACGCAAAATATTGGTGAGGGCTGGACCTTTATGCTGTACACAGCTGTAACGTTGCTATCGGCCATCTTTATTTGGCGGGTACTTCCAGAAACTAAGGGTAAGTCTTTGGAACAAATTGAACGTTTTTGGAAAGACCGCGCTAATAGTTAAAGGTTTTGTGAATCAGAGCTGGAATTTGAAATAAGCGTCTGGTTAATGGTAAAAACAGTTGGTAATTTAAAAGAATATCAGATGTCAAAAAAGGACTTCATTTCAGTATTAGCTGGAATGGAGTCCCTTTTCGTGTTGAACGTTCACACTATTCAGAACTTTTGAAAAAAGCAATAATACTCACTCTCCAGTCCGTGGCCAGCGCGCCTTAACAACTTCCGAGGCAACCACACTCAAGAAAATAATGGCTGCACCGAAATATTGTTGCAGCGACAATACTTCGCCTAGGGTGAAAAACGCAAAAATGGCAGAGAAAATCGGTTCGAGAGAATAAATCAAACTTACCGTATCTGGTGCCAAATAGTTTTGAACCTGCGTTTGAGCGACAAAACCAAAGGCGCTGCAAATTAGGCCAAGTGCTAAAACAGCTCCCCATTGAGAAGTGGACCGGGGTAGGGTGATGCCGTTCATTAAGCCACCGAAGATTAAGCCTTCAACACCTGCCACTCCCAGTTGCCAAATGCTGACGCTGAAAGTTACGAGGTGCTTTTTAGCTAAAATATCGGAAGCAATAATGTAAACGGCGTAGATAGTCGCACAAATCACACACAATAGCGCGTTGAAATCCAGTTTTAAACCCGCTCCGTTGGCAACCAACAGGTATAAACCCAGTACGACAATAATAGTGGTAATCACTGTACTGAGACGAGGAAAACGCTTCTTGAGAATGGCTTCAAAAATCGCTACAAAGACGGTGGTGGTGCTGAGCAGGAAACCGGCTGTGGAAGCGGCGGTATGCTGTAGGCTGATCATCACAAATGTGAAGGCACAGAACAGTAGTGTACCCAAAGTAAAACTGGCTAGTACTTCACCACGAGATGGCCGTTTCAGTATTCGCGCAAAAACGAGAATGGTTGCGAGAAACGCCACTGTAAAACGTAACCCGACTAGAAACAGCGGTGCCACGCTGATAAGCGCAATCTTCATCCACATATAGGATGCGCCCCAAGAAGCGGTGACTAAGAACATTAACCAATAAGCGCGTTGACGATTCATATGTAAACATCCTTTAATATCAGTTTTGTATCGTAATAATTTTACACTAATTGAGAATTCAATGGTATGAGTATTCTCATGTGGGGGTGCTAGAGGTGCAGATATGAGTTGAAGATGTATCGTGAAAACAGCTGGTACCAGTGGCTTGAAAGAAGAGACCATATAAATTGTGCACAAATTAAATAAAACACAAGTATATTTTTTAACACTGGTGCTTGGGTATGGTATATTATCGTTGACGTGTGAATGACACGTACTTTACTTGCACTTGAACAGGTTATCCAAGGAGGATGTCCCAATGAAATTACAAATTACCGATGCCGCAACTAAGTGGTTTGAAAATGAAATGAACGTTAGCCCAGCTCAAAAAGCTGCGATTCGTTTTTATGGTAAATTATATGGTCGCACAAAGGTTCACGACGGTTTTTCAATTGCTTTGGCACGGGAATTAGATCCGCATAACTTTGGTGTTAAAGTAGAAAAAGATGGTGTTACCTTCTATATTGAAAAAGATGACCTTTGGTTCTTCAAGGGATATGATCTCGATGTTGATTATGATTCTAAGAAGGACCCTTATAACGTACAGTATGAATGGACGGATAACGGAGAATTGTAGAAGTTAAGGATGGACAGAGAAAGCACTCAGCTGAGTAAGGGCTGAGTGCTTTTTTATGGATAGATGTTATTAGTTATCGATACACTTAATTGGCCCTAGTACTTGGTTAGGGTTCTCTGTATAATTTGTAGGAAGACAAAAAACAGAGGGGTGAAACCATGAAGCAAGTCTACTTTCTTTGTACCGGTAATTCCTGTCGTAGTCAAATGGCGGAAGGTTTCGGACGGGCATTACTTGGAGCAAAATGGGAGGTTCAGAGTGCGGGTATTGAAACCCATGGTCTGAACCCCATGGCGGTTCAAGTGATGAGTGAAATTGGTATCGATATTTCGCAGCAGTATTCAAAATTAATTGATATTGATTATCTAAATACGTGTGATGTGGTGGTGACACTTTGCGGCGATGCGCGCGATCGTTGCCCAGTCACGCCAGCGAGTGTGCGACGCGTCCATTGGCCATTACCGGATCCAGCGCAAGCTACTGGTACTGATGATGATAAGCTACGTGCCTTTCGTGAGGTGCGAGATGAGATTCGACAACGCATTGAAACTAGTGGATTATTTAAATAAGAAAGTAGCGAGAGTGTGACACAAGTCTATATTGAAAAGAGTTTCATCTAGTTTCTTGACTGAAAGACAACTTAAAATTTGTTTTTGTTCAATACTTTAATCTAGTCTAAAACGGCTCCACAACTCAGATTCCGGCCATTTAACACCCAAAAAACGTATTCCGTCGAACTTTGTCGGAATACGTTTTTTGGGTGTTAAATTCTGGAATCTACCGAGTTGTGTCACACTCTTGTTAGATGAATCAATTATTCTTCACCAGAACCGATGATGGTAAAGTAGTTGCTGCCACCTACGGAATAGATACTGGCTATTGTTTTACCCCTTGAATAAGCTGAGTCGCTATATTGATAGGGTGTGTGTCGGTTGATAATTGTCAGCCGGTACTGCTGGTTACCGGATCGACGGACACGTTGGTCGTTGACGCCAGCTAGATGGTGAGCGTAGTACAGATGAACCGTGTCATTCGTTTTCTCAGAGAGAATGATTCGCTGTGAGTCATTAGGTTTAGATTGATAGTGGCTCTCCAATGTTCCGAAGAATGAAGGATACTTTTTGGGATCATTACGGTAAGTCTCAATATAGCCGTCAGACGATATTTTAATGGCATCAACGTTTCGGTTAAGGCTCTTAATAGCACCGACACCGCCGGAATATAAAGTGCCACTCCCGTAAGGCAGGCCATAAGCGGGACGCACAATTTGCTGTACTTTTTTGGCTGGTAATTTAAACGAAACTGCTCCGAAGCCATAGACTTTTGAATTAACTAAATGTGATTTTAAATGATAGCTGATGTTAGGTGTCATATAGCCAGAGGTATAAGCAACGTTTTTAGATGCCACTTGTTGATGATAGCGCTGTGCGCCAATGATGGTGCCCTTTGGTAGTTCCAAGTGTTTTCTCACCGCATTGGAATTCATAGTAGACGAATAGGTCACTGTCACATTGGTCGCGCTTTTCAATCGGTACCAGTTGGTCGCAAAACCGCCATCATTATTACCGTATGTATCTGGGTTGACCACCGTTCGATGTGGATGACTGATCGTCTTTCCTTGCACGCATTGGCTAGTACTGAATACACCAAGTATCGTTAGCGCAAGTATGATGGTTGCTTTAGGTATGGACATACAGTTTCACCTCCTTTAGTTAATTATATCATGTGAAATCTCTGATAATTTTACACTTTGCGAACAGTTATTGATAGTCATAGCCTAAAAAACGCCTAGTACCAGTTTGGACTGATGCCAGACGCCCTTTTAGTTCATCCTTTTTTAGCTTAAATGCAGCATTTTAGCAGCACCTTCTGGATGATTGTAGGATAATCCAGTGAATACATCAAATGATCAGCACCAATTTCAGTCATATAACTTCATTACTCGTAACGATTTACGATACCCAGTTGGTTCAGAGCTGCCAAAATGGGTCGCCATTCTATCTTCCAGTCTTACAATCGCTTATCTGGTGTGCGGTAAGACGCCGCCTGAAGTTTAACCTGACTCATAAAAATGACCTCAATGATGATTAGTTTCTTCTATTTATAATCTAGTTTGAGTGTGAAAAGTTAATATAGTGGCGTCAAACTAATTTCTCGTGGTGCGAGTAGTCGTTAGCGAACGATTCTAAGTTCGGTTACGACTACGGAGACGGAGAAGATCCGCCCCAAGCGAAGCGCAGGTGCTAGCTTCGGAGCGACCCCGCTTCGAGGAATTGGGTTGGCAGAACGGAAATAAAAGGACCAAAGTCAACTTGCGACTTTGGTCCTTTGGCGTTTTAGTAATATGTTATATAGTCGAAACGTGCTCCAGCAGGCAGAGACTTGCACCTAAGCCAATTAGGGTATAAATCCAAACCCGTGATTTTTACCCTAATCAGCTTAGTCTCCAGTCTCTAACCGCCTGCTTCCGCACTCTACTATTACGTAGCTGAAACGTGCTCCAGCAAGCAGAGAGCTGCATGTAAGTCACTTCTGGCACAAATCCAAGTTCGGGATTTATACCAGAAGCGTCTTACACTCCGCTCTCTAACCGCTTGCTTCCGCACTCTACAACAAATGAATCCCCGCTTCTTCACACTTATCAATCATATCTTGTGGCCACAATGCTGATTGCACTTCACCCACGTGAACTTTACCCAACAGCAACATGCACAAACGTGATTGACCAATCCCGCCACCAATGGTGTATGGGACTTCTTCGTTCAAGACCATCTTGTGATATGGCAAGCTTAAACGGTCTTCTGCACCAGCAATTTTTAATTGCTTCTTCATGGATTCGGCATCAACCCGGATACCCATGCTAGAGATTTCAATCTTTTGATCCAATGGTTCGTACCAGAAGATGATATCGCCGTTTAATTCCCAGTCATCGTAGTCAGGTGCCCGGCCATCATGCTTCTTGCCGCTCTTTAAAGCACCACCGACCTTCATGATGAAGACACAGCGAAGTTCTTTAGCAATCAAATCTTCACGTTCCATAGGGGTCTTGTCTGGCCAACGGTCTTCCAATTCCTGCGTGGTAACGAAGTGGATTTCATCTGGTAAATGATAGACAGATTCTGGGAACTTGTACCAAACTTCGTGTTCCATGTGCTTGATGACTTTGAAGATCTGACGAACAGTACTCTTCAAGGTTTCCACGTTACGTTCGTCCTTGCTGATGACCTTTTCCCAGTCCCATTGATCAACGTAAGCTGAGTGGAAGTTGTCTAAATCTTCGTCTTTACGGATGGCGTTCATGTTGGTGTAAAGACCTTCATGAAGCTTGAAACCGTAACGCTTCAAAGCAACTCGCTTCCATTTAGCCAATGAGTGAACGATTTCGATTTGTTCGTCGCCCATGTCTTTCATGGTAAATGAAACAGGTGTTTCAACACCGTTTAAGTTATCGTTTAAACCAGTCTTCTTTTCAACAAACATTGGGGTTGAAACCCGTGACAGGTTCAATTCTTTACGGAATTCATCCTGGAATGTTTCCCGAATGTAACGAATGGCGTCTTGTGTATCGCGAACGCTTAATTTAGGTTCGTATGACTTTGGAATAATTAAATGCAAGGTACTCGCTCCTCTAAAATAGATTTGGAATAAAAAAAGAAGCCTTTTATCCCTTAACCAAGGGACGAAAGACTTCATTTCGCGGTACCACCCAAGTTGCCTATCCATAGATAAGCCACCTCAATACGCGTACTAACATACGCTCCGATGGTAACGTTTCGGTAACGGCGAAGCTTACTGCTAAGTGGTTCAGCCCGCAACTAAGAAAGTGTTATTCGGTAAAGTCGATTACTGATTGGGTTCACACCATTTCCCAACTCACTGACAGTTCGACTAAACTTACTCGTCTTTCCTACGTCTTTTAATCTCTAATCAGTATCTTACCATCTTTTCATAATTTGTAAACAGGCTTTTTAAATTTTTTCAGAATGCTGATGTATCAGTATTAGCACATAAGTAGAAGAAAGGTTACTTAAAAATAATATTAAAGGTTGTGCGAATTTACGCATTTAAGGAGAATTGGGCTGGCTGTATCGTTGCTTGTAATTGAGACCGTTTCGGCTTAAAGTTGCTTTAACGATAAGTTGATTGACACTAAAAAAGGGGACCTGAAAATGACTAAACGGGTGATTTTGATTACGGGCGCATCAAGTGGTATGGGTTATGCGTCAACGCAATTATTTGCGGAACACGGCTGGGAGGTTTATGCCGGCGCTCGCCGAGTTGAGAAAATTCCAACTGGTTCTGGTATTCATCCATTGTTTCTAGATGTGACAGATGCTGATTCACGACTACAATTTGTGAAGGATGCTTTGGCTGATAGTCTGCGTGTGGATGTGTTGTTAAACAATGCTGGGTATGGCGAATTTGGTCCACTGGAAGAAGTGAGTGTGGAGAAAGTTCACAAACAGTTGGAGACCAATCTGGTTGGTGCGTCTGAACTGACTAAATTAGTGCTGCCACAAATGCGCCAGCAAGGTTCCGGTCGAATCGTCAACAACTCTTCAATTGGCGGCGATGTTTACTCACCCCTTGGCGGTTGGTACTACGTCACAAAACGTGGACTAAATGTCTGGTCTGATGTGCTGGATACTGAAATTCGCCAGTTTGGTTTGCGTTCAGTGATCGTTGCACCTGGTGGCACGGAATCATCCTGGCTAGATATTGCCATGGATAATGCGTTGAGTAATTTAAAACCAGATTCACCGTATACACCGCTAACTGAAGGCACAAAAAAACTACTGGGCGGTATGCTGAATACCTCTGAAGCGACCTCGGCTGATCTGGCAAAAGTCTTTTATCGTGCAGCCACGGAGCGACATCCTAAGCGTCGGTATTACTTCAGTTTTGCAGACAGAATGCTGTCGCGAGTTGCTCGAAATCATCCCGGAGTTTTTCATGAGGGCATGAGCTTGATTGTGAGTCGGTTGACGCGGAATAAATAATATTATTAGGGAGAAAAGTACGTTGAGAATTAGAAAACGAGTTTTAAGTTTAATGCTTTTTGTAATTGCTCTATTTGTTGGATTCATTACAGTTAATAATTTTTCCGGCCAATCTGTGACAGCATCAGCCCGTTCAATCTCTTTTAAAGAGGGCAAGCATATTCTTAGAAAGGCTGGATATTCTAGTGAGTTACCCTATGCTAAATTGAAATCGCGTACTCATACCAGAACTATTATTTGGAGTTATCCAGGTGCTCAGGGAATGGATAAAATTACCTTGAGACCATATGGCAGTAAGTATGTAAAAATTCATGTAGTTTTTGGAACTTTGCATAACGGTTATTTTCAACATATAAATTATCCGTATTTACCTAAGTACAAAACAGTACGTCGATAGGAATAAATAATTATTTTAAAATGGTGCCGTGCAGTCGTTTGAAAATTTTTCTGATGATTGCAGGACACTTTATTATATTTTTAAATACGGTTCAACATTTTAAAGAAGGTAAATTTTATTCTTGCATTAAACCTACTCGAAGGTTGTATTATAAACGTACGTGTTTTAAAAGTTTTTTACAGTGACAAATGTTAGACAGCATAAAAGATTAAAACTAAACTATATCTAAACGACATGAATTGAGAAGGTAACGGTTATGAAAGAAATTGATCAGGAAGTTTTTGAAGGCGAACGGGCATTATTTAAAGCTCATGATCTCAATATTAAAAACAGTACGTTTCAAAACGGTGAGTCACCGTTAAAACACAGTAAAAATTTAACGATTGAACATAATATTTTCAAATGGAAGTACCCCCTGTGGTATGCCAATAATATTAACGTTTCTCAAAGTACCTTGAAAGTGGGCGCTCACGCGGGTATCTGGTATACCAAGAACCTGAAAATGGATAACGTCATGATTGAAGCAACCAAAACGTTCCGGCATATCGAACACGCAGAGTTGTCCAATCTTACCATGAGTGATGCTGCCGAAACGCTGTGGTGGTGTAATGACGTTAAGGTGGACCACATTACTGCCACGGGTGATTATTTCGGTAAGAACTGCGAAAACGTTGTGGTTGACCACCTGAAGCTAAGCGGTAACTATGCGTTTGACGGCAGCAAAAACATCGAGGTTCACAACTCCACTTTTGAAACTCACGATGCGTTCTGGAATTGCGACAACGTAACGGTTTATGATTCAACGCTGGTCGGTGAATACTTGGCTTGGAACTCGAAGCACATTCGGTTTGTGAACTGTTGGATTGAAAGCGACCAGGGGCTTTGCTACGTTGATGATTTAACGTTGGAAAACTGTTCGTTAGTGAACACCGACTTGGCATTTGAATATTGTACGGATGTCAATGCTGACGTGATCACCACTATTGATAGTGTGAAGAACCCCGTGAACGGTGTCATCAACGCACCCGCGATTGGCGAAGTGATTCTTGACGACCCAGACATTGATAAGTCAGCGATTCAAATTAACGTCAGGAGGAAAACGGCATGACGGATTTTTCAGAATTAATTGACCGGCGTCAAACCAATTCAGTGAAGTGGGACGTTAAAGATAACGAGCTGCCGATGTGGGTGGCTGACATGGACTTCCGCACCTTACCAGCAATCGTTGAAGCCATTCAGCAGAAAGCTCAAAACGGAATTTTTGGCTATGAAGAAGTGCCACAAGCTTACTTTAATGCTGTTCAAAGCTGGTATGAAAGTGAGCATAACTGGCGGCCTGAAACGGAATGGATGATTTTTTCTACTGGGGTTGTGCCCACGATTTCCTCATCAGTCAGACGATTGACCAACGTTGGGGACAATGTTTTGGTTCAAGCGCCAGTATATAATATTTTCTACAACTCAATTCTGAATAATGGCCGTCACGTTCTTTCGAGTGATCTCGTGTTAGATGAACAGGACACTTACCATATCGATTGGGATGATTTGGAAGCTAAGATGGCAGAACCTTTAACAACACTGATGATCTTATGCAACCCGCATAACCCAGTTGGGATGATTTGGTCGGCTGAAACTTTGGCGCGTATTGGTGGGCTAGCTGCCAAGCACCACGTGGTCGTTTTGTCAGATGAAATTCACGGTGATATTACCGCACCTGACAAAGGATATATCCCGTTTGCATCTGTAAATAAAACGAATGAGCAAAATAGCGTTACTGCGGTTTCACCAAGTAAGACGTTTAATGTGGCTGCGCTGCATGCTGCTACGGTGATTGTGCCAAACGCAGCGTTGCGTGCGGTGGTTAATCGTGGGCTGAACACGGATGAGTTAGCAGAACCCAACTCGTTTGCAGTACCAGCCACCATTGCGGCCTACACTAAAGGGCATCAGTGGGTACATGATTTACGAGCTTATATTGAGGATAACAAACAAACCGTTGCGAAGTTTGTTGCTGAAAATATTCCTAGCGTGAAGGTTGTGTCAGGTGACGCAACTTATCTGGTTTGGCTAGATACCAGCAAGGTTGGCATGCCAGCTGACAAGTTGGAACAGTTTATTCGTCAGGAAACCGGTCTGTATCTCTCCGATGGTACAGTCTACGGTGGCAATGGCCGCGAATTTCTCAGGATGAACGTGGCTTGTCCTAAAGAACGTTTGATGGACGGGTTGAATCGGTTAAAGCAAGGAATTTTAGCGGTTAAATAAGTGGCTGTGACATCAGGTGATAGTGATAACAGTTTCAGCTGGTTTCTTGATTGAAAGACAACGTTGGGGCACGCGCTTTCTTAAACGTGCTCAAATAAGCAGAGAATTGTAAATAAGGCAGAGGCAACAGAAGTCCAAAATCAGGATTTCCGTTGTCTCTGCCTTTTTCTCCACGCTCTAAACGCTTATTTTCACACTCTTTAAATTAACAATTACCCGAATTAGCAAAAATACCCTGATTAAAAGCAGCCAGAATTTCCTTGCCATCCGCAATCTGGACATTATTATCCAATAGCTGACCGTTGTTAGTTAAGTTGAGCATGGCCTTTTGATAATCAAGTTTTAATCCTTGACCCAAGAAGTAAACGTCATAGTCGGAAGTATACAGTGATAGATTGGCATTATTAGCTAATCGTACACGATAGTCATCATCAGGCTGATCCAAAACCACCAGCGTAAACTTGGTGCCGATACTGCAAGCACCACCCTGAAGCGAATACTTACCACCAGCATCGTCGGTGATTAGCAGAAGGGTTTTAGTAGCGATCTGTTTTTGCTTTAATCGGTCAACGACTGCGGGTGTAACCGTAATTTTGTTCATTTCATGGCACTCCCTTTTAGTAGCAGTGTACCCCGGTGGTTACGAAAAATCAATTGTGCACGGTTTAATTTATCAAAAGCAATAACTAGTTTGTAAGCTCAAAGTAGGCCATTACAGCGATTCCCAAAACAATCCGGTACCAGCCAAAGGCCTTGAAATCGTTGTGCTGAATGTAATTTAGGAGAAATTTGATGGTTAGGTAGGCCACCACAAAGGAAACGAATACGCCGGCAAATAGAACCACTAATTGCATGCTTGTAAAGGTGTTACCATGGATCAGATATTTCGTCATTTTTAAAAGTGAAGCACCAAACATGGTTGGAATAGCAAGAAAGAACGAGAATTCTGTTGCAACGTATCTAGAAGTGCCGACCAGAATGGCACCAAGAATGGTGGCACCTGAGCGAGAGGTCCCGGGGACTAGCGATAGGACCTGAAAGAGACCGATTAAAACAGCGACGCTTATAGGGAGTTGGTTGAGATTGACGAAGGTGGCGGCTCGGCGCTGATTAAAGTGTTCAATCAAGATAAATAAAATGCCGTAGATGATTAGAGTGGCTGAAATAACTTGCCAACTGGTTAAATGAGCGTCCATCCAGTCGTTTAGTGGCAGGCCGATAATGACAGACGGTAAAACTGCTAGAATAACTTTTCCCCATAGAAGCCACGTTTGCTGCTGTTCCAGCTTGTTTTTACTGTGTGCCCACGGATTTAATTTATTGAAATATAGGAAAATTACTGCCATAATGGCACCGAATTGTATAACAACCATAAACATGTTAATAAACGCTGTTGATTCCTTAAGCTTGACAAATTCATTTGCTAAATAGAGGTGACCCGTAGAACTAATCGGTAGAAATTCTGTGATTCCTTCGATGATTCCTAATATAATAGCTTTGATCATTTCAATCACGATGGTGAACATCCTCCGTTATGATTTTATGTTTAGACTAAGCGTACGGGATTGTTGTAAATTACTCGCGTGGAATGTGTAAAAAAGGTGTAAAAGATGATAAAAAACTGTTTATAGCCTTGTTTATATTTTTTAATAAAAGGAACATAACTAATTTGATGTACGTTTCGACGGCATATGATAGTTTATGTTCCAATATAATGGTGAATTAAGGAGTATTTGCGTTTACAGCAGCACGTCGCTTGTTATAAAATTTACATAATAGAGTAAGAGGATATTTTTTTACCTACCCAAGGGGGGTTCAATATGGTCTCATATGCACGCTTGCGAACGCGTAATCAAATTACGATGGCAATGCTGACCTTATTAAAAACTCACCGGATTGAAGACATTGAAGTTACTCAGATTTGCGAAGCAGCATTTATCAAGCGCAGTACATTTTATCGGTATTTTCATGATAAAATTGACTTGTCCGAAGCCGTTCTTGATAAGTTATTAGACAACTGGCAGAACGATGGTCAAGAAGAACATACGGCAGCCGAAATTGCTGACTTTTTCATGGATAATTATGATGTGTTATCTCATTTGAGAGTCGATCCGAACAGTCGCCACTATGCAGAAATTCAGCGGATTTTGCAGAATTGGCTGATGACCCATATCACGGCAGAAAGCGAGTCTGCGCCGGCGGTCATTTACAAAATTAGAAGAGCCCATGATCCCATGCTGTTAAGTGTTTTTTTACTTGAAGGGGTGTTTGGCGTGTTATCACAGGCTAACTTGACTAATCAGCGAGACCGCTTGCGAGTTAAGGCATTTCTAGTTGAAGTTGTTGAACGTATTGATCAGTCTAGTAGATGATTGGTCGTTGAATTGACGAGTTTTTCAATAATTGTTTAAGCAAAAAGAAACCTGATGTTCGGTTGTTGACTGAACATCAGGTTTCTTTTTGCTTATTTTGTCTTTGGTGCCCAAAAGGTGGTCATGTCCCGTTTAAATTCGATAGCGTCATCGATCAAATGATGGCATAACTTTGGATCAATGGCGGTGCCCCAGGTAATGTGGAACTGGCGTTTCGTTGCACGGTACCCCAGTGTTTTAATATGGTCTAAATGCTTTTCGAAAATGGGCGCTTCTACAGCGACAGCCATATCTTTAGCGGCAGCCGAAAAGCCAATAATAAAGGTATCGTGGTCGGTGAACATGGGTTGGTTCCAGGCGATCCGCAGTTCAAGTTGAGGATATTGAGCCTGAATATCGGCTAACATCTCACGGAGTTGTGTAGCATTTTCCGGTTTAGTTATTGAAGCTAGATAGTCGTCTAAAGTGTTGTATTTTGCCATAATGTCACTTCCAAGCAATTTTCTCTCAGTATAGCGATTCTTGCTGAGACACGCAACGTCGTCACAGCGTCACGACTTTGGTACTGATTGCCTCAATGAAATCGCGGTCGTGTTCTGTAACTAACATCGTTGGTTGAACGCTTTGAATAACGGTGCTGAGTTGTTCCTGGTTAAACACATCTAGGTAGTTTAGCGGTTCATCCCACAGATAAAGACTGGTTGGAGTCGCTAAGCTAGCAGCTAATTCAACCTTTTTTTGCTGACCAGCTGATAGCTGTTGAATCGGTGTTTTAAACGCGGATCGTGGCATGCCCAGCTTCTTTAAGTTATTTAATAAATCTTGATAGCTCAGTTGCCGTTTTTCCGCAAAGGTATTGAGATTGCCTAAATTATCCGGATAATGTTGACGAACTAAACTGCGTGAGGCAGTTTCAGTGAGTTGAATTTCACCAGTAATATCGCCCTTGAACTGATCTAAAATAGCGGCAATCAAGGATGACTTACCACTGCCATTTGGACCAATTAGCGCTAGGCGGTCGCCGCGGTTTAATTCAAAGCTGACGGGCTTACTAAATAGCGGATGGTCACCATAACTCAGCTGAACGTCTCTTACCCAAAGCAAGGTTTCGTGATGATCAGGTTGATAATTCATCGTTAACGGATCGATGAATTCCACGTTTTTTAACAGTGATTCCTTATCCGTAAGAGCTTTATCCATACGGTGCTCCAAATTTTTAGCTTTTTGCATCACTCGCGCGGAACGGGCACCGATAAAACCAGTGTCATAGACTGCACCGCTACCTTTTTTATGCGGATTACCATATTTATCACCTTCTCGAGATTGGCTCCATTGGCGTTTATTGGCCGCGGTCTGTTTTAAGCGATCGATGTCGTGGCGTAGCTTGGCCTGTTCAGCATACTCCGACTGATCCTTCAGTTGCTTAGCGTGATCGTAAGCTGAATAATTACCCTGAGTTAAAACCAACTGCTGTTTTTCAATCGTTAGGGTGTGATCCGTGGCCACATCTAGGAAGTGCCGGTCATGAGAAATGACGATGAAGCCTTGCTGAACGTGCTTTAAATAGTCAGCAATCTGGTCTCGTCCTCTGATATCCAGGTGATTAGTCGGTTCGTCCAATAGTGGGAAACCGGTATGACTAGCAAAAGTGGCTGCCAGCAGGACCTTCGTTTGTTCACCGCCGGACAGACTTTCATATGGGCGGTAAAGTAGGTCATCGTCGGTGTGCATGAGGGAAAGCTCACGCTGAATTTCCCACAACTCGGCGGTGCTGGTTTCAGTAGCAACTACCCAGGCATCCTGAGTAGCGTCCTTAACGGGTTGCGGAAAATACAGCGGTGTTAGTGGCATAGTGATGGTGCCTTGACCCGTCAGTTTTCCACGGATAAGATTCAGCAGGGTGGTCTTTCCCCGTCCGTTACGACCGGTGAGTCCCAGTTTCCAGCTACTGTCAAAGTTTAAGTCTTGGTTGGTGAATAGGTTGGTTTGCCCGGGATAGGCAAAGGTTAAATGAGTGATTTGAATTGTCGACATAGATGTCCTCCAGTTTTTTGCGGGCACCGTGACAGTTTTTGACATCAAAAAAGCACCTGAGAACAATTCTCCAGGTGCTTTACGCAAAGCAATCAATGCGTTTGGGCTCGCTAGAGAAGGTCTAGGTCAGTGCCAGAACTGCGCAGTATCCCCCTGTATTGGGAATCACGGTGCTAGGTTCTAACGGTTGACTTAGATCTTCAATGGGCGAAGCCTCCTTTTTTGTTTGTGTCATTAAACTAACATGTTTGGGGGAGGAGTGTCAACTAGTGATCAGTTGATTTTTTTCAAAAAATAGTGTCAGTTCTCCGGTTTACCAAATTTTTGCCAGTGTTTAGCCAAATATTGGACGGTTAAGCTGTTAGGGTGTTTAACTAAGTTTAATGGCTCGCCGGCAGCAACGATCTTCCCACCGGCAGCACCGCCACGAGGACCCATATCAATCAGATAATCGGCGTTTAGCATCAGGTCAACATCGTGAGTGATAATGAGAATCGTAGCACCATTGATCCGCAAACGGTCGATGATTTGCAGGAGCGTTTGGACGTCTAACGGATGCAAACCAATTGAAGGTTCATCGAAGACAAATAGGGTTCCTGCTTGTTTCTTAGTAAGGTGACTGACCAATTTTAGCCGTTGCGCTTCACCACCAGATAGGGTGGGGGTGCTTTCACCCAGGTGAAGGTAGGCCAGGCCAACTTCTTTGAGTTGTTTAAGCTGGTGTTCAATCTTGGGCACGTCTTTGAACACCGGAATGGCTTCTTCAACGGATAGATTTAGTAGGTCAACGATGGAGTAGCCGTGCCATTTAATTTGTTGGATTTCGTCCTTATAGCGGGCACCGTGACAAACTGGACAGACCTCTTCCATGTCTGGTAAATATTGAATATCTAGTGTGATATTGCCCAGACCGCCGCAGTTGGGGCAAGCGCCTTGCTTATTATTGTAAGAGAAGTAAGCAATACCGTATCCCTTGGCCTTAGATTCTGGTAAGTTAGCGAACATGTGCCTGAGGGCATTCATGATATTGGTGTAGGTGGCTAATGTCGAGCGGGCATTTTTACCCACGGGACTAGCATCCACGCTGACCACATCCTGTAAATCCGTGGTTAATTCACTCACTTGTTTCGGTAATTTCTGTTGTTTCTTACGTGCTTGAATGGCTGGTACAAGCGAATCGATAATCAGGCTAGTTTTACCGGCACCGGAAAAGCCGGTGATTGCTGTGACCTGGTTGTCTGGGAAAGTGGCATCAACGTGGTGTAGGTTGAAATGATGATTGATTTTTATGTGGGTAGCTTTACCGGTAGGATTCTTAGCACCATGTTTAGTTTGCAGAATAGCAGAATGACCGGAGATAAACGGGCCAATGAGTGACTGGGGATTGTCGACGAGTTGTTTCGGCGTTCCCTGAGCAATCACTTGACCACCTTCATCCCCAGAGCCCGGACCAATTTCGATGACCCAGTCCGCAGCAGCAATAATATCGACTTCATGATCCACGACCACCAGTGAGTTGCCCTGTGCAATTAGTTGCCGAAAAACGTTGATCAGACCCTTGATATTATCCGGGTGTAAACCAATCGATGGTTCATCCAAGACATAGAGTACACCGGTGGTTTCGGTCCGCAGCGTTCGAGCTAGTTGAATACGTTGCAGTTCACCCGTTGATAGCGTGTTACCGTTTCGCGAAAGGCTAAGATATTCTAGGCCAAGTTCCAGTAACGGGCGTAAATTATCATCCAATTCAGTGAACAGAATTTTAGCCAGCGAAGCCATATCGTCAGGCAATGCTGCCTTAGTGTCAGCTTCCCATTTTGCCAAATCATTAAGCTGCATATCAGCCACTTCAGCAATGTTCTTACCGCCAACTAACTGCTTTAAACGCTCTGGGTTTAACCGGGAACCGTGGCAGGTTGGGCAAGTTGAAAAATGGTAAAACTGATTGATTCTTGCGATTGACCGTTCGCTGGTAACGGATTCCAACGAATCTTCAACTGCTGCATAGGCGTTTTCATATAGTGCGTTATCCATGTGAAAGACTCGACCAGTGCCGGAACTGATATTTACCGGATGAGTTTCCTTTTTACCGTGAAGCACGATGTTTTTTTCTTTGTCTGTGAGATCTTTGTAAGGGACATCGGTGCGAACACCCAGAGTTGCAACTACCTTTGGCATAAAGTTACGACCGGGCAGGTGCCATGAACCCACCACGCCTTGGTCAATGGTCAGATTTTCATCGCCAATCAGCTTGGATTCATCCAGCTCCCGGACGACACCTAGACCGTGGCAAGTGGGACAAGCGCCAGTGGAGTTGAAGGAGAAATCTTCAGCACCGTTAGCCATGAACCGGGCACCACAAGTTGGGCAGGTAATCATGCCCATGTCATCGCCAGATAAATCCATCTTCTGAGCGATTTCGATGGTTGGGGAAATTCGGTGACCATTGGGGCAGACCACGGAGCCTAACCGTGAAAAGATCAAGCGAACCACGTTAAAAGCTTCAGTAAGTGAGCCCACCGTCGATCGTTCTGAAGGAATATTAGGTCGCTGGCGCAGTGCCAACGCTGACGGGATGTGCTTTACTGACTGGACTTGAGATTTTTTGTTCTGAGCGATTCGTCGCCGAGTATAGGTGGAGAGCGCGTCTAGGTACCGTCTAGACCCCTCAGCGTAGAGAATACCCATTGCCAGGGAACTTTTTCCCGATCCAGAAGGGCCAGAGATTGCTACGAACTGATTTAGCGGAATGTCGACATCGATATTTTTAAGATTATTGACATTGCCGCCACGAACTTCAATATGATCAATTGGTTGAGTCACATGAGCACCTGACTTTCTTTTAATTGAATGGTTCTATTCTAACTTAAATTTAGGTTGGTTTAAAATATCTGATACCATGTTGTTAGATATAAATAAATAATAATAATTAATATAAAAAAATCATTATCATATTTGTAGCGTTCACTCGGTGAAATTTGCTATGCTGGGACTATAGAAAATTGATGGTCAACTCAGTCGATAAGGAGGAATTACTATGGGTTTATTATGGTCACTAATTGTTGGTGCTATTATCGGAGCAATTGCTGGCGCGATTACTAACCACGGTGCCGCAATGGGCTGGATTTCCAATATTGTTGCCGGCTTGATCGGCGCATGGCTTGGCCAGGCACTACTCGGTACCTGGGGACCAAGCTTAGCGGGAATGGCCTTGATCCCTTCGATTATCGGCGCCGTTATCCTAGTTGTAATTGTTTCTGTAATCTTTGGAATGCGTAAAGATGATGCTTAAGAAAGGCGGATGATGTCATGGATGCTATTCAATCAGTATTCAAATTCATGGTTGCCAGCACGTTGATCGTAGGCGGCGTATTAGTCGGTGGAACAGTATTTGCGGCTAAAAAAGTCGATTCCATTGGTGACCTGGTGCAAAAGAAATTGCACCGTTAATGCCTACTCAAAAACCGCACCTGTCGAGTGCGGTTTTTTATTTTGAAAAAATTCGGTGTTAGAATAAAAGTGAAATTAAGCTATAACGAGGTTTTTTAGTAAAGTTAAAAATGCAACTTAAAAGTCGTCTTTGTCAGAAATTTAGAAAAATTCTAATTTACCCTTTAAATTAGAATGATTACATTGTACAATGAGCTTGTAGCAAATTCTAAGGAGGTTTTCACATGAGTTTAGTAGGAAAACAGATTGAGGAATTTAAGGCACAGGCTTATCAAAAGGGTGAGTTTATCGATATTACCGATGCAGATTTGAAGGGACACTGGAGCGTTGTGATGTTTTATCCAGCTGACTTCTCGTTTGTCTGCCCAACCGAATTGGAAGATTTACAAGATCAATATGCAACTTTACAAAGTTTAGGGGTCGAAGTTTACTCGGTTTCTGAAGATACTCATTTTGTGCACAAGGCATGGCATGATGAATCAGACGCCGTTGGTAAACTGCAATACGCCATGATTGGTGACCCATCACACAAGTTGGCTAAGATGTTTGACGTCTTCGATGAAGAAGCTGGGTTGGCGCAACGGGGAACGTTCATTTTGGACAAAGATGGGGTTGTTCAGTCCCTCGAAATCAACGCGGACGGCATCGGCCGGAACGCTGCTGAATACATTGACCGCATCAAAGCTGGTCAATACGTTGAATCCCACCCAGGCGAAGTTTGTCCTGCTAAGTGGAAGGAAGGTTCCGAAACCTTAACTCCAGGCCTCGATCTTGTAGGTAAGATTTAATGTTAAACGATCAATTAAAACAACAGCTGAGCAGTTATTTACAGTTGCTTCAACAGCCAGTGGTTTTCACGTTAGACGCTGGCGATTCGGCAAATGGCACTAAGGTCCGCGACTTCTTAAACGAAGTGGCGGCCTTATCACCTAAATTGTCGATTGCTGAAGGTCACTTGAAACGACAGCCCAGCTTCACGTTGGACGCTCAAGGCGCGCAACCTTCTGGGATTACCTTTGCCGGAATTCCACTGGGGCACGAATTTGAGTCCTTCGTATTGGCACTCTTGCAGGTTTCCGGTCACGCACCGAAGATTTCAGAGAAAGTCCGTCAACAAATCGAGGCGATTGATCAGGACCTCCACTTTGAAACCTTTGCCAGCTTGAGTTGTCATAACTGTCCAGACGTGGTTCAAGCATTAGATATTATGAGTTTGCTGAATCCGCACATTACCCACACCATGATTGAAGGCGGGATGTTCCAGGACGAAGCAGAGGCTAACGATATTATGGCTGTTCCAACCGTTTTCTTGAACGGTGAAGAATGGCATAACGGTCGCGCAACCTTGGAACAATTGGTTAACAAGGCGCAGGGAAAAGCTGCTGTGGCAGCAGTTAATGACGACGTTGCCGATAAGGTTTATGATGTTTTGATTATCGGTGGCGGTCCTGCTGCTGGTTCAGCTGCGGTATATGCTGCCCGAAAAGGGTTATCAACTGCTGTGGTGGCCGACCATCTTGGTGGTCAACCCCTTGAAACGGTGGGAATCGAGAACTTGATCGGTACCGACTACATCGAGGGTGAACAGCTGATGCAAAACATTCAAGCTCAGATGACGAAGTATAACGTGACGTTAATTGACGGTCAGACAGTGACTGGTCTGACTGAAGGCGTCCCTGTTCAAGTTCAATTAAAGGGTGATGCTACGTTGAAGGGTCGGACTGTGATCATCGCTACTGGTGCACACTGGCGCAACATCGGGGTTCCTGGTGAAACTGAATTTAAGAACAAGGGTGTGGCCTATTGTCCGCACTGCGACGGTCCGCTTTATAAGGGCAAGAACGTTGCCGTTATCGGCGGCGGTAACTCTGGTGTGGAAGCTGCAATTGACTTAGCTGGGATTGCGAAACACGTTTCCGTGCTGGAATTCGGTCCAAAGATTTCGGCGGATGCGGTATTGGCTACTAAAGCACAGTCGTTAAACAACGTTGATCTGATTACCAACGCGCAAACTACTAGGATTGAAGGTGACGGCCGGGTTAATGGGCTCACTTATACTGATCGTTCGACTGGTGATTCAAAAACACTATCAGTCGATGGTGTTTTCGTTCAGATTGGTTTGGTTCCAAACACGAGTTGGCTGTCTGATTGCCTGGATATGAATCAACAAGGTGAAATTATTGTCAATGAAAAGGGTGCAACTAGTTTAGCGAATGTTTTTGCTGCTGGTGATTGCACTAACTCTGCTTACAAGCAGATTATTATTTCAATGGGTTCAGGTGCTACTGCTGCCCTGGGTGCTTTCGATACGTTAGCACGTGAGGTTACGGTTAAGGCTTAATATCGCGGTTGAATTAAAGTCATGATTTGATTCTTGTTAGGATTGAATCATGGCTTTTTGTTGCCACTTTCACAGCTGACCAAAACGCGGGCGCCTACGGTTACTGAGTGGTTGAGAATATCAAAAATGCCGGTCGTGGTTAGTCCACAATCGGCATTTTGTACGTGTTCAATTTTTACAATGATTTAATTTCTGACATCACATTTTGAGGTAGCTTTAATTCAGCTGCTTTGATGGCATCATCAATGTATTCAACTTTACTTGCACCCAGTAAGGCGGTGGTGATCCCCGGAATCGACAGAACGCCGGCGAAAGCTAGTTGTGACATTGAAATACCCGATTCGTCTGAAATGGTTTTTAATTTTTCAACAGCTGTCTTATCTGCATCATTGAAGTATTCCTTGATGAGCGGTTCGCCTTGGGCAGCGCGACTATTGCTTGGCATGGCACCGTTGAGGTACTTACCAGTGAGCACACCGCGAGCCAGGGGGCTATAAGCTAGAAAGCCAACGTGAGAGTGTTGGGCTAATCTCAGAACTGCTTGATCATCGTGCTTACTGAGGATGTTATAGCGGTTCTGCAATGACGTCAGCGGGTTTAATCGGCGATCCTTGATGATTTCCAGTGCCTGAGTCAATTGGTATTCGGTATAGTTAGAAACGCCATAGTAACGAATTTTACCTTCGTCAACCAGGTCACTGAGGGTAGTCAGGGTTTCGGCCAGTGGGGTACTATTATCGAACAGATGCGCCTGGTACAAATCGATATAGTCAGTTTGTAGACGCTCCAATGAAGAATCAATCTGCTGGAGGATATGTTCCCGAGATAGTGATGGGTTGCTCATGACAGGATTGGTATTTGAACCAACCTTAGTTGCCAAAACGAGGTTGGAACGCGTGCCTGAGTGACGGTTGAGCCATTTACCGATGATAGTTTCGGATGTGCCATCGCCGTACGCGGGTTTCTCGTCTTGACCAGGACCGTAGTAATCGGCTGTATCGATTAAATTAATGCCGCTGTTTACGGCATGATCCAGAATGGCATTTGAGTCTGCCTCTGAAATCCAGCGGCCGAACGCCATGGTTCCTAAGCCAATTTGAGAGACCTTTAAGTTACTATTGCCTAATTTTACTGTTTTCATGTATTTCCCCCTATTTTTCAGGTTGATCGGCTGAGATTGAAGTATCACGGAGTTGCTTGAAGTCAGCTAAGGATTTGGTGTACTTGTCAATTGCCATATCGGATGCGAACTTACCTAATGGTAAGCGCAATGGTAGGTGATCAAAGTTATTCGTGACTTGATTGTAAATGATTTCAGCTGCAGCGTTGGGATCGCCAGCTTCATGATGAGCGGAAGCACTAGATTGTTCAATGGATCCAGCAAATTGCTGATAGTCTGGTGTGGTTGGCATTGCCTTTTGTGAAGACCGACCAGCCCAATCAGTACGGAAGCCACTAGGTTCAATCAATAAAACTTTAATATTTAAGTCCTTAACTTCTTGAGCCAGTGATTCACTCATGCCTTCAACAGCATATTTAGTGCCATGATAGAACGAAAGTGTTGGGAAGGAACGCAGACCAGCAATGGATGAAAAGTTAACGATAACGCCGCTACGCTGTTTACGCATAGTAGGAAGTACCGCCCGGGTCATATCAACTAAGCCCCAAACATTGACGTTAAACATGTATTGAACGGCATCACGGTCACTTTCTTCAAAGGTACCGAAGTAACCGAGACCCGCGTTATTAACTAGCACGTCAATGCCACCAAAGCGGTCGTTGACCTGCTTAACGACTTGGTCAATTTCATCTTGCTTCGTAACGTCTAGTGTCAGTTTTTGAATCTGACCATGATCGTACTGGTCGAGATAGTCCAGTTGGTCCGTATGGCGAGCCGTTGCCACCAAGTTTAAATCAGATTTTTGTGCCAGCAAGGTTGCCAGTGAGCGACCAAAGCCAGTTGATGTTCCAGTGATGAGCCATGTTTTGTTTGCCATATCAAGTACTCCTTATTCGTCTATTTGATTCATTATATAATACTATTTTAGTTCTTTTCGGCAGATTGTGAATCAATTGCTATTTAATTTTGATAACTCAGTGAGTAATGCTCGTTTGACTGGCTGAATCGCGGATGGATTGTAGACGTCGTAAAAAATGCAATCGTGAAATTTGGTGGTAGGTTCAATGCCCACGTAACGGAAAGTAATCTCCAGTGGTTTCAGCAAATCAGTTACCGTGAGCCCCTTAGTCAGCGGATTTCCTGGTGCGTAAGTTGCCTGAACCGCAGCCAGAGTTGTCACGTAGCCGAACTTTTTACCGGGCATTAAGGCCACCGGCTGGCCATTTTCGTCTGAATCGTAAAAGCGGTGTAATGCAAATACGTCATCAATATAGCGTTTTAGTCCCCACGGTACCGCATACCAGTAAAGTGGAAAATAAAGGAGAATCAGGTCTGCCCAGCGGAACTTGCGGTATTCCTCGTCAGCATCATAATTGGTTACTTCTGTGAGTTTAACCTCATTATGTTTGGAGAGCTGTTCTTGACTGATATTGATCAGAGTTTCGGTTAGCTTACCGCCCGCATCAGGATGCGGTGTGTAGCCGTTGATTAACAAAATACGCATCAAAAGTCGACTCCTTTCTAAAATGATCATAGCATGGTATGCCACAGATTTGCAGCAAAGAGCGTGTCTTTAGTAGGGTTCGCATTGACTTAATTTTACCGGACAACTTGCATTTTGCAAAAATTCAGTTATAATTCTAATTAATATTTAATGTCGGACTTACAAACAAGTAGCGCTTTATCTGGGTGTCAGAAAGTTGGCGGTTGCTGCGAGCCAATCAGGGTAAAGTTGACGAAATACGTAGACGTCGGCAATGGTTACCGCTAGAATCCATTATCTTCTGGTGAGTGGTGTACAGTGATGTGCACAATTTGGGTGGTACCACGGTAGAGTCTGATCGTCCCTGTTGCAATAATGCAATGGGGGCGATTTTTTATTTGGGAGGAGTTAATCATGATGAGCACCAGCAATGGCGGTATGGCACGATATTGATCAACCAAGTCGTGGAATATTAACCAACAACTAAAAGGGAGATCAAGCGTATGTTAAAGATTAAATTGAGTTTAAGAGAAGCCATTATTATGTTAGTGATTATTTTAGCCATTATGGGATTAGGTGTGATTGGTTTAGGCCTGTCACCGCAAGTGCCGGTGTTACTGGCGATCACCGTGACCATTTTCTGGGCCAAGTTCAAGGGGTTGTCCTGGGATGATATCAATCACGGTATCAAGGATGGTATTGATAAGGGAATCATTCCCATCGTGATTTTTATTTTGATTGGGGCCATGATCAGTACTTGGATTGCTGCCGGTACCATTCCGACGTTGATGGTGATTGGGTTTAAGGCCATCAGCGCACAATGGTTCTTACCAACCGTTTTTCTAGTTTGTTCACTGGTTGGTGCCGCGGTGGGGAGTTGCTTTACGGTGGTTTCCACTGTGGGGATTGCCTTCTTCGGTATTGGTGTCACCATGAACTTTAGCCCCGCACTGGTTGCCGGAGCAGTGATTTCAGGAGGTGTTTTCGGCGATAAATGTTCACCGTTATCTGAAACCAATAACTTAGCTGCTGCCGTTGTGGATACCGACCTGTTTGACCACATGAAGACGATTTTATGGTCAACGGTACCCGCAGCTGCCATCTCCACCGTTGCCTTTGCTTTCCTCGGTTTTGGTCATAACCACGCTGATTTCGCAAAAATTAATACCACCGTTGCCGCACTTTCCCAGGACTTTCACATTTCGTGGGTTGCCCTGATTCCAATCGTTTTAGTGTTCGTTTGTGCCGGCTTTAAAATGGCCGCCATTCCAACGATGTTATTAAATGTGTTGGTGTCAGCTATCATGATGTTCATTAACAATCCGTCCTTGGGTGTGACGAAGGCCAGCAATATTATTACTAATGGTTTCGTTGCTAAAACCTCTAACGCAGAAGTTAACCTGTTGTTATCACGGGGTGGCATTGTCAGCATGATGCCCACAGTGGCACTGATTGTCCTGACGCTTTCTCTTGGTGGGCTGTTAGTTAACTTTGGCTTAGTTAGTGCCGTAATGACACCATTGGCTGCACATCTGAACTCACACGCCAAGTTAGTGACCGCTTCTTTAGCAACTTGCATTGGTATCAATATTTTCGTTGGCGAACAATTCTTATCCATCATTTTGCCTGGACGTTCATTTAAGGAAACCTTCAATAATGGCGGACTGGAAAGTTCAGCTCTGGGTCGGACGTTGGAAGATGGTGGGACTGTCTTGAACTACTTGGTGCCTTGGGGCGTTGGTGGTGTTTTCCTTGCCAATACGTTGGGCGTACCAACGATGACTTATCTGCCATTCGTTTTCTTCAGCTTATTGTGCCCAGTGATGTCATTGATCAGTGGTTTTACGGGGATTGGCTTACACACCGAGTCGAAACGTGCTGAAGCCAATGTTTAGGACCAGTGGTTATCACTTTAACTGACTTTTCGAGCGATAAATGATACACTATCCCTGTGAAATAAGAAAGGATGGATGACAACATGGCAGTGAACTTAACTAAAGAAGAATTAAAACAATATGACGGTAAGGATGGCCACAAAGCATACGTTGCAGTTGACGGTACCATCTATGATGTAACTGGCGTTGAGGCTTGGCAGAATGGTGAACATCATGGTAATCTTGCTGGTCAAGACTTGTCAGAAGTGATCACCCATGCACCACATAAAAAGTCAGTTTTGGCTAATTTACCCGTTGTTGGGAAATTGGTTTAATACAGCTTTGTTTTTAAATACGAATAGCTTGGAAGCTAGCCATGAATCGGTAGGTTTCCAAGCTATTTTTGTGTGAGAATGAAAGAAAATTTGGTCTAATAGACCGGATAAGGTAAACTAAAGGTAGTTAATTTTACTAGTGGGGGTGCTCAAATGTCGATTTCAAAAAAATCAGTAATTTGGACGAGTATTGTGGTTGCACTTTTTCTGGTCTGTCTCGTCTATCCCGGACAAGTTTTCGGTGCGATTGGCAAACTGATTTCAGTGCTGAATCCGCTGATTTTAGGTGGTGTGATGGCTTATGCCGTTAATTTGCTGTCCCGTCAATTAGAAAAGTGGCTGTGGCCGCATGCTGGTCAAAAATGGGCTCAGGGTTCACGACGACCGTTGGCAATTTTATTTGCCTTACTGATTATTGTGATGGTAATCGCTGGGGTTATGCGATTGGTCATTCCACAGTTCGTTGATGCCATCAACAGCTTTTTTAAGACCTTGCCTAGTACCTTAAACGACGTCACCCACTGGCTGAATCAAATTGATCAGAATCATACGATCAGTAAGCGCATCACGGCTGTCACCTCATCCTTTAATTGGCAGTCGATTGAAGCTAAGGCTACCAAGTACCTTACAGCTGGTGCGTCCGGGCTGTTTAGCTCAACGGTGTCGATTTTTAGTAACATCTTTGCTGGCGTGATCAACTTTGTTTTATCATTTGTGTTTGCGATTTATTTAATTAGCGGCAAGGAAAAAATTGGCGGCTGGTTGAACCGCCTGATGGATGACTTTCTGCCAACCAAGTTCGTTGCTAAGACTCGTTATGTTCTTCGAGTAACTGATAAGATGTTTTCTAGTTTCATTGCCGGACAAGTATTGGAAGGTTTCATTCTGGGGACGTTATGTACCTTAGGGATGATGCTGTTTCGATTCCCAGATGCGCTTTCAATCGGTGCGTTAGTTGGTATCAGCGCCTTAATCCCAATGATTGGCGCTTGGATCGGTGGGGTAGTCGGTTTTGTTCTCATCGCAGTGACTTCGCCAATTAAAGCAATCCTGTTTGTCGTGTTCATTATCGTTTTGCAGCAGGTTGAAGGAAACCTTATTTACCCAAGAGTGGTGGGCGGTACCATTGGCCTACCTGGTATTCTTGTATTAGGTGCTATTACTGTTGGTAGTGGGTTAGCAGGTATCGTTGGCATGATGCTGGCTGTGCCGGTTACAGCAACGCTATATCGGCTGATGCGAAATGCGACGTTTAAAAAAGAGGGTATTTTGAAGGAATAGCAGTGATTTAAAGCAATAGCGCTAGAGTAATCGGGAGACTGCTCTGGCGCTATTTTGGTGGTTCACTGCTTTTATATAGCCGAATCGCGCTACACAACTCAGATGCCGGCCGTGTAAGGAAGCTAAAGCGGTGCCGTCCCAAGTTCAGGACCACACCGCTTTAGCTTCCTTACACTCTGGCATCTAGGCGAGTTGTTCCGCGCACTGATTTAATCGCGTTCAACAACTCAGATGCCTGCCATGTAAGTAAAGTAAAGCGGTACAGTCCCCCAGTTCAGGACTGTACCGCTTTACTTCACTTACACTCTGGCATCTACCGAGTTGTTTCACGCACTAATCAAAGTGCCGCCAATCCTTATCCAACAGGTACCTTGCCACAAACAAGCCCAACGGTAAGAAGAGGATAATCAACGCTGCCCTCGTCAGCCACAGCGCGCCATTACCAATTTCATTTAAGCCAATGTAGAAGATACCACGATAAATATAAAGACCAGGAATCATAATCACGATCGAAGGGACCGTTAAGGAAATTCGTGGATAACCATTCTGTCGGTTGATGATGGAAGCTAATAGTCCCGCTACCAGTGCCCCGCAAAAGGCTGCCGCTGGTGCCGGAATCGTGTTGAAATCAACCAATTCCAGTCGTAAGGTATTTGCCACGGCGCCAATCAGTCCCGAAGTAATCGCCATTCTCTGTGAACTATTAAACATCATGGAGAAACCATATACCCCGAAGAAACTAGCGGGGAGTCTTAATAATAAGACCATTAACGGGCTTAAACCCAGTGAAGCGAAATTTTCTGGTTGGAAATTAATGATCAGGGCTACCAGCCAGCCAACCAGCGTTGCAACACTGGTGATCATAATGGCGTAGCTCAGTCGTTCAAGTCCGGAACGCATATCCAGTTTTGATAAATCCAAGAAACTAGTGATAAACGGGAAGCCGGGAATCACAAACAGCATCGCACCAATATAGCCAGCTTCGTGATTACCAGAAATAGGATACATGAATTGAAGCCCTTTAAAAGCTAAAAAATATGTCAATTCAGCAACACCGACACTGACGGCAATACCGGAAATCGTGGTTAATTTGTGTTTACCCATCTCACCGCGAAGCCAGTTCCCAATACCAGCACCAATGAAGGTACAAAACATTTCAATCCAGCCACCACCCAGCAAAAAAATAAATGATGCACAGGCAATCGCAGCTGCCAGCCCCTTCACGATTGGTGAATAGTGTCCTGGTGTCTGCTGAATATCGTCTAGCTTATGATGTAATTGCCGAATGGTCAGGTGTGAGTACTTTTCCTCAAACTGTTTTACAAAAGTTTCTAAGACGTAAAGCCGGTCGGTATTAACACCGGTATTGGGCAACGCCAAAATTTGTGAGTAGCTGTGACCTGCATCAAAGCAGGTGAAATTAATAGAAGTTAATCCAATATCTGCAGAGCAGGTTAAATTTAGTACGCGCGCAACTGTATTCATTGCGTCACGCACACGCCAAGCTCCAGTCCCACAAGAGAGCATCATGATGCCAATTCGACCAACAACGGATGCCCGAGCCTTGACCCGCGCATCTTTGATTGGCAAGTTTTGGTTTGGAGCGAATTCTTTCCACGGAATTGCCATATGATGTTGTTCTGATGGAACAAAATTCTCTGGTTGTTCTCCCTCTTCAGTCACTTGATTTCCCTCCAAATAAATTTGCTTCTCTCATTATAGCCTTGAATCGTTAATTTTCACAAGGCTACATTCTTATGGTATCGTAATGATAAGTCAAGTTTGAAGGAAGCGGATGGCATGAGTACCACGACAAAAGCAAAAATCATGGCAGCAACCAAACAGTTGGTTGTTTCGCAGCCATTTGATAAAATTACCGTCACAACGATTATGACCGTGACCGGTATGCGCCGACAGTCTTTTTATGACCATTTTCGTGACAAATACGATGTGCTGGCTGAGATTTATTCTACCGAAGTTAAAGCAGCAGTGAGGTACTGTGGCAACTATCAATTCTGGCCGCAGACCTTATTGGCCATGCTGACCTACTTTGATAGTAACCGTACCTTTTATCAGCACGTATTGGAGCTGGATGTCCAAAACGCTCCGGAAGCGGTCATCCTTGAACACTTAAAGACGATGGTGGGGCAGATTTTTACCAGCCTTGGTAAATTTGAAAAAATCAGTATTGATAGCAGCTACTGTGATTTTCTACAAAAAACGTTGGGTGGGACACTATTTCTTTCATTAAAGGACTGGTTTTACCATCCAGATGATGTTGATTTACAGACGGAATATCAATATTTAAAGGCTTATTTAGAAGATGGTATCAATGGGTTTCTGTTACGCACGAAACGAATCAGTAGCTATCAGAAACGGACTGAAATCGCTTAGTGCTGACGTTCGTTGTTGACGAATACCAATTCATTATTGCTTGACCGAGCAGCATCATAATGCCAGTCTGGATGATCAAACTGGGTAACAGCAGTCACATCATGGATGTCATTTTCAGCCAAATAACGGACCATCTCGCCACGGGCCATTTTGGCTAACGTGGCTTTTACTTTTAGCTGACCATTTACTTCTGAGCCGAAGATGACACTGATTATCCGGTCGGCTGGTTGCAAATAGGGTGTGATTGCCTTGGCATATTCCTGAGAAGCCAGATTTAATACGGGTCCTTGATCAAACTGAAGTGCCTGATACAGTTTATTACCCCAGAATTCGTATAGGTCGTGTGCGCCGGCAACTTGAATTGCAGACTGCATTTCCAGTCGATAGGGAATCACACCGTCAAAGGGGTGCAAGATACCGTAGAAACCCGATAGAATACGGAGATTTTCTTGAACGTAATCTAGGGCAGGTGCAGTGAAGAGGTCCGGTGCCATGTATTGGTATTGGATACCGGTATAGGCTAGAATAGCGGGTGTGAGTTGAGCATCTAAGTCCATTTGTTGTAACCAATGATAATTTTGACGCGCAAGTTTGTCACTGCAACGCCACATGGTCTGCGCATTCTCGTAGCTCAAAGTTTTCATTTTGTGAAGGATTTGACGTGTTTCTTCTATATATTGTGGTAATCCTTTAATGTCAAAATCGTTAGTATTAATAATCATTTTTTTGGTTGGTGCAATGATGATTTTCATTTAGAATCTCCTAATAGGATATTTAAAAAACCGCGTGAACGGTGCTGTTTAAAGCTTAATCGAGTTGTGTGAGAGATGCAATATTAAATCTGGTTGCCAATTTATTTAAAAAAGTCTTGCACAATCGAATTATTTGTTGTATAGTAAATCTCATAGAAATTTTGGAACGATTAATTAAATAAATTTGCTCAGCACTAAGAACTTTTTCTTAGTGACACGACCCGGACAGGAGAGAGACCTGACTGGGTCGTTGTTTTTTTATGGGCATCTTAATTGTCGTTTCACCTTAATGGATCCTTTTGGTTTGAAGATATTCGAACCCCTATGGAGTTGATTCCCCCCAATCAACTCATGCTGATGATAAATCAGAGACCCCCAGTAATCAAAACGATTACCCGTGAAGTTATGCAGTTTGTATAATCGATCAAATTTTCAGGCGGTGTGCTTTATTAGTAAACCAGTAGTTGAACTTTGTTGATGTCTCCTTCAAAGTTTGAATGAACGTTAAATCGTGATAACACATTGAAAAGGTAAGGATATTTCATTTCTAATTTAAAAAAGTCTACTAAGTGATTAGTAGGCTTTTTTTGTTGTGATTTTGATATTTTAATGATATTACCCAATAACACATATCGCTAAATATGTCTTTTAAACGAACAAAGAATCGATCATTATCAAAAAAATTCGGTTTTTTGAAATTGTTTTATATGTAACTGTAACTGTTTACATTTTTATATTTGTAAGAAAATGTATCCGTTTTAAAACCTAATCAGCTAGGATTTAGCAGTTAAAATGTAAACGTTATAACTTTTTCACAATACTATTTTCATCACTTTTTTGTAATGTAGCTGTAATGGTATTCCAGAATCCTTGATGTTATAGTCTTTCAGTTGCGTTAATTATTGGGGGTCAATAATTAACAACCGGGACAACGATTTTATTTTCATAACGATTCAATTTTCAATATTTAGTTGTAACAAGCACGACTCTCTCTCGTGTGTTACTTTTGGAGAATTTTTAAGAAAAAGCTGATAGCCGAGACACTTTAGAATTTAAGGAGACTAATCAGTATATTATGAATAATCGTTTAATGGGTACTTTATTAACATTTGTTGCTGTCGTTGCAGGTTTGAGTTTTGCTACACCGAGTCATGCAAGTGCTAAGATCGTTACTGACGCAGACGCCACAGAAGGCATCAAGACCATTCAATCATTTGGATCAGCAGCTTCCGATGGGGGAAAAGCTACTGGTAAAGCTAGTTTGACACCAGCCGCTAAGCGTTGGCAATCAAAGACCATTACTTATAAGATTGCCAGTAAAACGAGCTATTACAAGTCCGTTTGGAAGTCAGCCATTAAAGTCTGGAACCGTAGTGGTGTCGTTAAATTGGTTGCTACTTCCGGTAAGGCTGATATTACATTATCAAACAGTAATTCACCAATGGGTAAAAATGGTTCCACTGTTGGAATTACCTACTCTTCATACTACAACAACAAAACTTTAAACGGACTAGCAGTAATGGCCAGTGCTAAATCATACGTTTACACCAACGTTGCTAACCGCTATCACTATTCAAAGAGTGAGCGAACGAACGTGGCTGAACATGAACTGGGTCACGCCCTAGGTTTAGAACATAATGTTGGTAAAAAAAGCGTCATGTATTACGCTACCAGAGATCAATCCGTATCAAAACCTGATGTAAATGGATTGGCACACAGTTACCGATAAAATCAAAAATTAAATTAGAAATGAAATATCCATTCCGGGGGGGATGGATATTTTTTTGTCCTGTAACGAGTAGTTTTTGTAAGAAGGACACATACATAGTATATGTATCAAAAAGACACTGTTTTTGACAATTTTTAAAAAAAGTCAAATCTTTTTAAAAAAATTATGTGTAAATGAAACTGTTTCTTTTTTTAAATTTTAAAGGGAATGTATTGCCTCCAAAGACTACCAGACTGGACCTTTAGGCTAGATACTAAATGTTATAACATTTTCACAATCTACTTTTTGACACTACTTTTGTAACATACCTGTAATGGTATTCCCTAAAAATAGGTGCTATAGTCCATTTCGTTGCGTTGGTTATTGGGGGTCAATAATCAATATGGGAACAACGATTCAATTTCCAAAGTATCATGGTTTAGCAATTTTATTATGACAAACACGACTCTCTCTCGTGTGTTATATTTTTGGAGAATTTCTTAGAAAAAGCTGATTGTCGAGACACTTTAGAATTTAAGGAGACTTTCAGTTTATATGAATAATCGTTTAATGGGTACATTGTTGACTTTCGTTGCCGTTGTTGCAGGTTTGAGTTTTGCTACACCTAGTCATGCCAGTGCCAAAAT
>NZ_BAAKGN010000024.1:0-16916 GCF_059704265.1 Secundilactobacillus sp. MJ173 | reverse complement strand
TCTATAATATTTTGAGTTATTCCAGTCTTTTTACTATTAAAATGCATGTTGAGCTCAGATAGAATATCTGAAAGCTTTCTTACTATAATTTCAGCATCTTCTTTTCTATTCGCAAAAATACGGTAGTCATCTCGATATCGTATTACGTGCCATTCATCCATTCGAAGATTTTCTTCATCTAATCTTCGAGACAATAGCATATCTGAATAGCCTAAAACAATTTCAGCAATAAAATCAAAAAGAGTACCGCCTTGCGGAATACCATTAGTTTGATTACATTGTATTTGGCGGATTTTCCTATCTAATTTTGCTCCAAAGCTTTTTCCTCCTTGTTTCTGCTTAGCTTTATCTTTTCCTCTAATTGCCCAATCAATTGTATGAGTATAAATTGAACCATAACAATTTGTAACATCCGTTTTAATACAGTAAGAAAACTGCATAGCCATTTTAATTGATTTTTGTTCTAGTCCTTCCCACCAGTTTAAAATAGTTTCTGCGGCATCAGTCTCTATAGTAGAAGACTCAACAGGTAAACTTATACATTCAATTCTGTCATCTTGTTGAAAGTCTTTAAATCTTTTCATTAGTAACTCCCAGTTTGAAGCAGTAGTCAAAAAATTAACAAGATCAACATATAATAAAGGATGAACAATCTGCACTGGCCTCCAATCATACCAACCATCTTTATTCAGCAAAATGGTATGGTTGGCATTCTCAGTTTTTAACAATTTATTTCGATCAATCATCGATTCAATGGGATTGCTTCCCAGCTTATCATTTGCACTATTCAACACATCATTAAAATTAAAGTACTCAGGTAACTGTAACGTAACATAACTATGAGCTTTTAATAAAAAAGCGCGAGCCTCTTTATTCGTCATTTCAATAATGCTTTTGTGATTAGCATTCATATTATTCTATCCTTCCAACTATTTTTTTACTACTTAAATACTATTTTGATAAAAAAGGGAACCCATATTTGGGAACCCTTAATAAACAATTTTACTCTGATCGATCAATCAACGGCTGAATTTTATCAGTAAAGTACTCTTTGATTTCCGCCTTTACATGCTTTTTCCACTTAAGCATATTAGGAATTTCAGAGTTAGGATTGAATGACTTATAACGGTTATATGACATCTTATCCAACAAATCTAACATTCCTTGCTGTTGCTTGTCAGACTCCGGATCATAGTGAGCCATAACGTACTTAAAGTTATCATACTTGAGCTGATACTGATTTGCGAAATCTTTCATCAGTTTCTGACTTTCATCATCGACCATTGATTCCAGAATTTGATCAACTTGTTGACCTCTATACCGTTCTGGATCATCCTGAATCTTCTTCCATAATGATCTCATGATGTCAGCTAACTTTTCATTCTTTTTACCTAAATCATCGATGTAATCATTGATTTCATTAACATCATCCTGGTTCATCTCAGATGATTGGTTATCTTCGTCAGGAACATAAGCTTGAATCAAAGCAACGATGTAGCGTTCATTGATTTCTTTAATATGAAAAGACTCAAGCTCATAGTCATCGTCAACCTCCAACTCGTCATCACCAATCGGTGGCTCTTTTTTTAAGCTCTCAAGTACGTTTTCGTAAGTACCCCGCAGCTCATCCATCTTTTCCTCTGGAATTTCAGACATATTAAGCTGTTCTTCCTCAGGCAACTCACTTTGGTTGTCTAACTCATCGTATGTTTGAATCGCAGCAGTATGCTTATCAAGTTCTTGGAAATCTTTCACAAATTGTTTCCTATCCTTTTTCGGAGCGTTTTCAATTGATTGAAGACTATCTGGTTGCAGGTACTTATCAAACGTCTTCCGCGCTTTAACATAGCGTTTTCTGGCTACTTTCCAGGTAGGAGCTAACACATCATTAGAACCACCATGCGAATAGAGCCGTAACGCATCATCAATGGCTTCGCTAAAGGCTTCTGGACATTGGAAAGTCGCGATTTGTCCCCACGTTTTGCCAGAATCGTAAATCCGATTAGTTCTGGAAAATGCTTGAATGATATTTTGTGGATTCATTGGCCGACGATCAACATATAGTGTTGACAGGTTAGGAGAATCAAACCCCGTTAACAACCGGTTCACTACAATAACAATATCTAGCTGCTGATGTGGTGTCTGATACTGCTTCTTCTTTCGAGCTAAACGATCACTTACATTACGATTATAAGTTGGTATTTCCGACATTGAAAAGTTAGTATGAAACATCCCATTGTAATCCGCGAGCGATTGCTTCATTTTATTTTGATTAACTATTGAATTATCCTCGTTCTCTTTAACTGAATACGTCACTGCAATACGCGGAAAATCAGGAGCCACTTCCTTAATCCGCTTAGGAACACTGCCTTGTTTAATTACTTCTCTGAACAAAGAATAATAGCGCTGTGCTTGCTTTATTGATGACGTGGTAAGAATAGCTGAGTAACGATGACCATTAATCAATCCTTGCTTTCTATAAGCAAGTTGTAATATTTTTTCAACTACTGCACGCATATGCTGCTCAGAAAGGTAAACTTGCTTTAGTCCATGGGTATTTCCCTCATCCTCTCTTTCTTCCTTACTATCCCCCAAATTATCAGTTTTAAATCCTAAGACGGCTTTGTCACGTAAAGCCTCTTTAATCGTATATTCGTGAAGGATTGGTCCATAAAGCTGCTCAGTAGTTCTAGCATCTTTACCATTTTCAGTCCTTGCATTTTCATCAAAAATTGGTGTCCCAGTAAAGCCGTACCAAAGTGGTTGGCGGTTAAAAAACTTATCCAACTCACGTTTTTGCGTTGGTGAAACTGTTCTATGACATTCATCAACGATAAAGGCCAGATTTATATCATTAAGCTTGACATACTTTTTGGCTTTTTTGGGATCTTTTTCTAGTCGTCTAAACAGCGTTTGCAACTTCTGCCTTGTCGTGACAAGTACTGTTCGTTTGCCATCAATTAGTTGATCTGCTAAATCAAAAATATCAGTGGTTTCATTTACATTAATTATGTCGTTGTTAGCGTAAGTTTGAAATGCATTTGTAGTTTGAGTATCCAGCTCATTTCTATCAATTAAAAAAATGGTCTTCTGAATACTTGGTATCTGTAATAAATTTCGGGCAACTTTGTAAGAAGTCAACGTCTTTCCTGATCCTGTTGTATGCCAGATAAAACCAGATTGACGTTCCCGAGAAGCCTTAAAAATAGCCTGAATAGCGCGAATCTGATAGGAACGAAGTAAAATAATGTTCTTTGCTTCACTATCTAAAACGGTATAATCCGCAATCATATGATGCGCTGCTGGAATAGACAAAACTTCACGAGAAAAAACAAGATAATTATCAACCAGCTTATTTTGTCCATCAACCCAAGAGGTTAGAAATTTGGAATTTAGATGTTCCCCTGCCGAAATATAACGGGTATTAGTACCATTAGTCACAACAAACATTTCCACAAAACAGAAAATATCAGTAAACTTACCTTCACTAATATACTTCTTAATTTGGTTAAATGCTTTCATATATGGTTGTTGGGGTGCTTTAAGTTCAATATGAATCATTGGTAAACCGTTGATCAGCAATGTCACATCAAAACGACGATTCTGATCCAGTGCCATACTTTTAGGCACTTCAACTTGATGAACGATTTCATAGACTGAAGTACCACCAGAAATGTTAGAGTTATCCAGAATTAATAAATCAGCATCTGGTAACGTAGAATCATCACGCTTTAAATGAAAACGAACTTGCCCATTGGCGCCTGACATGAATTCAGCTGCCCGATAAAAAGTCGGTTGAACAATCTGTGTCTTGATTGTCTGTTTTTCATTTTCGGTAAATGCTACATCCGCTAACTGTGACTTATTATTAGCTGACAAAATCCTGAAAAAGTTATTCCATAATTGTGGTACATTCTTTAAATCGTCACGAAGAACCCACTGATTAGTGCCCTTGGTTAAGCTATCAATTAATTTTTGTTCCATTCCTGCTTCAGCCATTTGAATACTCCTTTATTAATATTTACACAAACATTTTTTGTAAGAGGGCTTGCTTTAGTTTCTTTAAGTTGTCTAACATACGTTGATGATGAGTGATAAGATCATCTATATTTTTGAAAATAATTCCAATCTCTTCTTGTTCTTCATATTTTGGAAATGAAAACTGTATACTTTTAAAATCTACTGTTGTAAAACTTGATTGGTTAACGGCGGGTTTAGTTATAATTTTTATAAAAGTTTTATATTGATGCGTTTCAGTGATATTAAACCAAAACTGGGGATCAAAATTTTCTTTTGTCTGTGCTTTAAGAATATTAGTAGTATAAATAGTTTTCCTTGTTGGCTCTGTGTTGACAATTACAGCTGTTCCCATTTTTGTTTCGCTGTTAATAAAGTTTATTAATATATCATTTCTGTGAATTAGGTAATTTTCTGTTCTTGCTCCTTGAGGGTCTGTTTCATACCAATATTTGATGTTGTTATTTAAATCAAGACATCCATCATTTAAGTTATTTGCTCTAACAACAGGCAGTCCAATATCCGAATCTGATAATTTTCGTGATAAACCGCTTTTTAGATTCCTTAAAGTATCACCTAACTTATGCTGTTTCCATACGTCAGTGAATCCGTTAAACCTAATCTCTGGCTTATTTTGTCCATCCTTTGGAAACATTTTTTGTAAAAGTGACTGTTTTAATTTATTCAAAAGTTCTAACTTACGTTGATGGTGGGCGTAAGCATTATCCAAATATTCCAGAAATGCACCAACTTTATCTTGTTCGCCCGTGCTTGGAACTTTGATTCTTGCTTCTGAAATATCCTTTGAATTTATTGAATCGAATGTTGACCCAGTGCTATATTTTCTCCAATACTTATCTAATTTCATCTTTAATAGCAATTGATAAATAAATTCGTTAGCCTTAATTCCCGCAACGCCTCGGCCTAATACCACTTTATACTGTGTTTTCCCTACTTCTCCCACTGGGGCTCGAACTGATAAAATTAAATCACCAGGGCTAGCTATTTTTGTAATTTGTTTGGTCCAAACTCGTGGAACAACTTTTCCTCTTTTTAAATCAGCATTCCCTTGAACTAAAATATAATCACTAGGATCATCGGTATATGCGCTACCTGAGGGTGATTGTCCCATTGTTATTTTACCGATGTCAGATAACTTACGCTGTTCCCATGCGTCAGTGAATCCTTTAAATCTTAGGATTGGACTTTCTTTCGATTCTGCCATTAATCTGCATCCTCCAAGTCTTTGATGATGTCATTTAGTCCAACCATAATGTTGTCATCATCCGACGTTAAATCCTTTAACAACGAAACCAGACTATGTTCATTCTCTTTGATTTCCTGACTAGTTTGTCGTAAATCACTAGCAACTTGTTTCAGATCAATTTCAGGTTCTGGTTCAAAGGTATCTACATAACGGGGAATGTTCAAGTTAAACTCATTCTCCTGAATTTCATCAAACGTAGCTAGGTGGGCAAATTTATCAACATCTTCTCGTTTTTCATAAGTATCGAGAATCCGTTGAACATCTTCCTCACGTAACATATTCTGAGTCTTGGCTTTTTCAAATTCCTTTGAAGCATCAATGAACATAACGTTACGATCCTGTTTATCTTTTTTCAAAACCACAATTGCAGTTGGGATAGAAGTGTTATAGAACAAGTTAGCTGGTAATCCGATAACTGCATCAATTGCACCACTTTCAAGTAATTTTTGACGGATCTTACCTTCAGCTGCTCCTCGGAATAAGACACCATGAGGCAAAACAATTGCCATAGCACCGCTATGCTTCAGATGGTAATAGCCATGTAGAAGGAACGCGTAATCTGCCTTTGACTTGGGAGGCAACACACCGTAAGCGGAGAATCGAGGATCTTCCTTGAAACCATCCGCTGCCGACCATTTCAATGAATAAGGTGGATTCATAACGACTGAATCAAAGTTAGTGATTTCTTCAGCAGGCCAGTCTTCATCTAAGGTATCCCCATTACGTAAATGCTGGCTAGCAATATCAACGTGGTGAAGAATCATGTTCATACGAGCTAAGTTAAACGTTGACGTATTAATTTCTTGACCAAAATAGGTAATTCGATCTGTTGCGTCTGAATACTTTTTGAAGTTCAGAAGCAATGATCCGGAACCCATGGCTGGATCGTAAACAGTCATTCCATCTTTGTAGTCTTTTTCAACTAAGGTCAGTCGTGATAACAATTCAGAGACCTTTTGTGGCGTATAAAATTCACCAGCTTTTTTACCAGATTCTGATGCAAATTGGCCAATCAAGTATTCATAGGCATCACCTAAAGAATCTCCAGCAGTCTTAACAAGTTCCAATTTACCAATTGCAGAAAGCACTCCGGCAATTGTATCTGCTTGCTTCTGCGCATTATTTCCTAGACGTTTAGAGTAAAGGTCATAATCATCAAACAAGCCTTCAAATTCTGGACCAGCGCTTTCCAAATTGTTAAAGCCATCACCCAACTGATTTAACTGGAAAGAATGATCATCCACAGATTTTAAAATATTTGTGTAAGTTGCCTCTGGTTGGATAATATAACTGAAAGTATCCCTTAATTCAGCAATTAAATCAGGATCAGTTGCGTTCTCCTCGTAAATCTTTTGTGCTTCTGCTAAAGATGCGTTGTCCTTGCCTTCCAGTTCTGCTACATAGTAAAGCATGCTATCTGATAAATATTTGTAAAAAACCGTACCTAGTAAGTAATTCTTATACTCATTAGCATCCATCTTCGATCGTAATACGTCTGCTGCACTGAAAAGCCCGCTTTGTAATTCACTTGTTTCTGTCATTTTATTAATGACCTCCGTTAATATCTTTTTTATTTAGAATCCCAATAATAGCCTTGTTAACTTGTTGCGTATATTCATTATTTAATCTCGTTTGAATCAGTACAGATCGGTATAAATCACCAATCTTTCTTTGTGTCTGAATATCTGGTAGCTGAATCACTAAGTTACGAATATTGGCTGCTGTGACCCGCCTTAGAACAGTGCCCTCCATGGTATTATGTAACTGCCTTTTTACTGATTCTGATTCATTCAAAACATAACATAAATACCAAGCATAAGCTTTACTACTATCCAAGCCAAGACGTAATACATACTGTGGCATCATTTTGCCCTCTGATAGTGGAGAAACTACGGTTACACGGTCAGTCATTGTGTTAATAATTAAATCACCTGCGCTAACTGTAGCTTTCCCATCGTCAACTTGATAATTATCATTCCAATAGCCTTGATAGTAGTCAAGTTCAATATCATCATTAATATACAGATCAGGGTTGCCAAATTTCTTTTTTAATTCTGCACTATTTAACCCAGAAGATATGTGAGCTATCTCCTTTAATTTTCTTTTCTCTGAAAAATGCTTTGTCATTTATTTCTCCTTTCTTATTTCAGTTGAAGTACCTAAGCACAAAAATAAGTTTATACTTCGGTTGAAGTATTGTCAATAGCTTTTTTATATTTCAGCTGAAATATTTATATATTGAAAAAATAGCGTGAATCCCAAAAAATGGGACTCACGCTATTTTAACGATACTATTTAATTAAAAACTACCCTGCTCATGCGGGGAATATTGACTCCTCGTTCTCCGACCCAAACCACACTCAGGATCACCCCTGTTCATGCGGGGAATATACTAAAAAAATTTCAATTTAACGACAATTTTAAATCAAGTTTCTTGAAATTTTAATCAGATCTGGTTCAAGAAAACGTGAAACAAACTATGCATTAAATATACCATATTTTGATTTCATTGCGAGTGCTTGTCAAGCAAATCATCAATGGATAACCTTTAAAAGTAACATTAGAAAGTTAGAGTTCAATTATTTGAATTTTCGTCAAACTTCATATAGATGATCATTCTTTGTATCTCAAATTCACACAATCTATTTATAATGAATTACTCTAGTCCTCATGATCATACATCGCAATCCCCAACGGCGTCACAAACTGCGGAAAGTCCGGCTTAACGGCATCCATCTGCAGTGTCTTACTGAATGCCTTGATGAAATCTTTAAAATTAGTGGCCCCACCAACAACGACAACGGGCTTCTGCAACTCATCAGGTGCAGCGTTCTTTGTGATCGTGGCCATCTTTTCCACCACTGGTCGAATAATTGGGAAAACCTCGGCCTCCTTAGAGTTATCACGCTTCAAGAGTTCAGCTTTCTCTTGATCAATCTTCTGTGCCCCGGCAAGTACCAAGGTCATATGGAAGCCACCAGTTGCTTCATCCACAACAGTTGCAAGTTTGCCATTCTTAAAAATACTGATACCCGTGGTGCCACCACCAATATCAACCACTGTTCCGGATGAGATACGTAGGAATTTAGCAGCAGCAGTAGGCTCATCAACCACGTTTAAGCACTGAAGTTCAGCGGCTTCGATCACATTTGCGACCACTTTCTTGCCACCTTCACCAGTGTTAGGCGGAATGGCACCACAAGCCGTCGTAAGCTCCGTCTTTAAGACAGATTCAGCCTTTTGCTTTAACCGTTTTAAAATGTTAACACTCTCAAGGTAATCAACCACCATACCATCACGAACCGCGTGGTCATACTCAAAAGCACCGTATAGTGGATTATTGTTTTCATCTAAAACCGTGAGCACGATTGACGATGTCCCCAAGTCCACCCCAACACGCAGCTTTTCGTCAGGTTTTACTTTCCGAAGTGCATGATCACTATTCACAATCTTTGCAAATTCTTTTAATTGGCGGTTAGCCTTCGTTAAGACATCGTTCTTACCTTTAGCCATTTTCATCCCTCAATTTCTACTGATCGGTATTGATCAGGTAAATTTTTATAGACCAGCACATTGTAAGCGCTTAAATTTTCACGAAACCTGTTGGCCATTTCATGGGAAACTTCAACCTCTGAAAACTCACTTAAGTATAATAGTCAAAATAATAAGCACATCAGTTAAGGCGATTAGTTCCCTAGAAATGTATTTTTAAATCATTCATCCAAGTCTAGTAATTACATCACTCATCAGAATCAATCAACTTAGATAATTTTATTTAACATGTCTAATTTATCACAATAATCGGCTAAATATCAACTACGTTAAGAACAAGGAGTACTAAACCTCTCTAACAACCCATAAATAATTCGATGATGGCAGGTAAGCACAAATCTGTACACTATCCTAAAAATTTCAAATCAACAAGTAAACATAAATCAAAATCAAGTGTATGCTAATAATGAACATAAAAACAGTTAGCAGTAAACTGGATGGCAATACTAACAAATCGCCAGCTTACCCTAATATTGGTCAACTAACTATTATTATCTAAATACAATACGGAATATTGTGTATCAATTTTTCCTGATAGTGGTTTTATAATTTATAATTAGTTATATCTTAAATTGAAAGTGGCATCTAAGGGGATATTCAAAATGAAACTCAATAATTATGTAAAAATGGGATTAGCAACTTTATCACTTGTAGTTGGTTGGACAGTTGCTGGTGGGACTGCATCAGCACATAGTTTCACATACTGGACACATCCTCACTGGGTAACCGTAACAAAGACTACCACTATCGCCAAGAATAAAAATACCTATCCCCTTTACAAAAGCTATACGGTCCAAGAGTATAAAGTCTACCCTGGCCATCATCTCAAAGTACATCATGCGGCCAGCTACGATTGGGTAGTTGAAAGTGGCACGTTTAATACGAATGCTCACTACACATACGCTGTTGAGCACGGGTCGGGTACTAGCTGGTTTAAGCAAGGAATCCATAAAATAACTGTAAAAAAGAACGTAGCAAAATATAAATCATTTCACGGTTATCGTGTAGCGACTTCGAAGAGCGATTCTACCTTCAACACTTTTTATGATAAAGATACCCATGCAACCCTATCCGATTACCGTCCAACTCAAAAATCTAAAGTCATTTTTGAACCCGCCTCACAAGTTATGCCAACTCACCACGTGTGGACTTGGTTCCATGGCACTGATCAAAATCTTCTAACCGACTACCGCTATATTGGCGGTAAATGGGTTAACAAAGGTACAACCGATGTCAGCGATGACTAACTATTTTGTAGATGATTGAAGAATTAGACAAGCAGAGTTTTGAAGTATATAAAAACAACTTTTAGAACTGTAATTAGGAGGATATTGAAATGAAGTTAAGAAACTATATCTTATTAGGTGCTGCCGGACTTGCACTAGGGGTTAGCGCTCCGTTTACACAATCAAAAGCCGAAGCAAGCACGTACCGTTCAATTCCAAGCTCACTCAGTGGATATTACATTTCATCCAACAATTTAGCAATGATAGTTAGAAAACACACAGTAATCATTGCAATTCCACGTGCAGACGCTTCATCTGCACACGTAAATAAAGTGATTCATACTGGACATATTTATCGAATCCACACCAGTATCAACATGGGGAATACTATTCACGTTACGTACAAACTCGACCACTATGCACACAATAAATTCAAATACGCTGGCAAGTATTTCCATAAGGTTTCAAAATCAAAATATTATTATTATGTAAGCCACTAAACCTCATCCGTCATCCTTAGGATAATTGATAATGCATTTAGCACACCAAAATGAACAGAATATCGTATTACAAAAAAGCCAGATTCCATTCAGAACCTGGCTTTTTGTCATTACTATCCGCATACTACAAGTCGCAGTTATTGCGTACATCATTTAAGATTTCTCATTACCTAGTTAAATAAAAGTTTCACTCTCCGAATACAGCACCGCTTTACCACTCAACAATGTCCGGTCACCTTGGTAATCACAATACAAAACACCGGATCGTGGTGAGGCTTGGTAAGCCGTCAATTGATTTTTCCCCAAACGTTTAGCCCAATAAGGCACGATATGACAGTGACCGCTCCCACAAACCGGATCCTCGGGAACTGCCAGCTTGGGTGCAAAGGAACGCGAGGCACAATCGTATTTATCGCTGGCAACTGTGGCATGTTGCAGCAAGCCATCCAGTTGACTCAACTTATCCATATCGGGATTAAGCTGTTCGATATCTGTCCCATCCGGAAAGACACATAGTAGGTCTCTCCCCATGTAGGACTCTGCTGGCTGTTTTCCAAAGGCCGTCGTCATTTCTTCAGTGACTGGCACTTGCTTCAACTCATAAGAAGGAAAGTTCATTTCGTATAAATCCCCCTTCTTAGTCACCGTTAACTCACCGCCCTGAGTGTTAAATGTCACTGTATTACTGTTTTCAGGAGCAGCAAATTTAAACACTAAAAAGCCGGTTGCTAGGGTAGCATGTCCACATAAATCAATCTCGCCACCAGGTGTAAACCAGCGTAAATCATAGTGAGTGCTGTCTTGTTTCACAGCAAACGCGGTTTCGGACAATTTATTTTCCATGGCAATATTTTGCATCAAGGTATCATTGGGATACTCCGGTAAAAACATCACCGCTGCTGGATTACCCTTAAAAATTTCATCTGTAAACGCATCAACAACATAACTTTTGGCCAATATAAAGCCTCCCTTTCTATATGTACATCACACCACATGAACAACCAGCGTTAATCACATGAACGCCTTGTTATCCCGATAAGAATAATGTATATTAAATTCGTTCATTAGTAAAACGAATAATAGTCATACTAATATGAAAGGAATTAATAGTGATGAAACGCCTCCTGGCATTGCAAAAAGTCATTGAGCTACAGAGTTTCTCTAAAGCCGCGTCAGCACTTGGTTATACGCAATCGGCAATCAGTCACATGATTGCGTCTTTAGAAAGCGAATTTGCGATTAAACTACTTTACCGCTCACATACTGGCGTGCAGCTCACCTTGGAAGGCGCGCAGGTATACCCGCTAATCCAAAACACGATACGTCAATATCAAGCCATGCAGGAAAAAGTTCAAGAAATTAAGGGCTTAAGTTCTGGCACCATTAGGATTGGTACGATTTCCAGTATTTCAGCACACTGGTTGCCACTTCTGATTCAAAAATTTCAACAACAGTACCCACAAGTAAAGTTCATTTTGCATCAAGGCGATTACACGACCATTCCCGAATGGGTGCGCACGAACCAAGTTGATTTCGGCTTTGTGAGTCCTGACGCCCTACCTCATACAGATGTTCAATTCGTGAAGTCTGGCGCACTAAAAGCTGTCCTGCCGCCCAATCACCCACTAGTTCAGCACGGTTTCGTGACATTAGCAGACCTTACCTCCGAACCCTTTCTGGAATTGGAGGAAGGTTCCTACAGCGAACCGTTAGCTGCCTTTGAAAAAGCAAACTTACAACCCAATATCAAGCTGCGTGTCCACGATGATTATTCCATTCTTTCAATGGTTGAACTAGGCTTAGGCGTTAGCATTTTACCTGAGTTAGTTTTACAGAAAACAGCTTATAACATAGCGATTTTACCCATCAAACCTGAACTGACACGAAAAATTGGTATGATTAGTCAAAAGAAAGTGATGCTGCCGATTGCCAGCCAGTACTTCATTAAATTTATAATGGACAATATTGATTTATTACCGTAAGCAAAAAAGTCAGCCCCGATTTCTCAGGACTGACTTTTCTTTTGGTAGCCATTTAGCAGACTACCAACTGATTTTTTAATTATTAACGAGCGGTCTTCCAGCACCAAGTTAACTTAGCGCCTTATTCCCATTCTATACTTCACCTTAACAGTATCAGGATGAATCAGCGTGTTTAAGGCGTTTATCGAAACAACTAATAGCAATAAAAAACTAAAAAATCAAATGCGATGTGCCATTTTAGTGCCAGTAGTATTGAGAAATCTAAACTTCAAAACTACAGTTACGGGTAGTCCGATTTATATATTGGTCTACCTTTTTTGTACCCATTTTTTAGTTCAATATTTTTCACTGCTGGCTAAATCTATTTGATCAAAATGGAGGTAATCTACTTGCAAACAGCAACCCGTAAAGTTTCTGTCTGGTTAGCCCTGCTGACCTTGTTCACTTCAATTTTTATGACCCCAATCACAAGTGCTTTTGCCGCTGACATGACCAACATTAAAGCTGGCGACTGGGTATCAACTTGGCATCTCAGTCTATTGAATGGTCTTCATTGGACTGACACCGGTATTTACAAAAAAGTTGTTGATGGCCAAATCACTTTCTGTGTTGAACACGGGATCGATATTGAAAATTCTGGTTCAGGTTGGACACCAACTGATTATTCGGCGGCTGAGAAAGACAAGCTAGCCGAAATTGCGTATTTTGCTTATCAACAAAATCCAACTGACGCCAATTATGGTCTAGCACAAATTATGATCTGGGAAGCCTTAGGTAATGAACTATTGACCACCGACTATCCAGATTATCAAAATAAAAAAGCGGCTGTGCTGGCAAAAGTTGCAGCGTTCAACACCAAGCCATCGTTCAATGATCAAAATATTACCTTAAACGTTGGTGATTCAATCACTTTAACCGACACTAATGGCACTTTGGCTTCATATATTGAACAAACTGCTAATACCGCTAATTTGAACATCACAAAAGCTGGCAATAAATTGACTTTGACTGCCACAGCTAATTCCAAGGAATCTGGTAAGATTTCCTTTGCTAAAGCTAAGGCTGCTAATATTGGTACTTCCCTCCTTTATGGTAAAGGTAATCAACAAAAAATTGCCTATTTCAAACTGCCAAACGGAAATAACTTTGATCTAAACATTAAGGTAAATCTGAATGGTAATTTGAAAGCTAAAAAAGTTGACGCTGATACCAACAAGGCTCTGCCAGGTGCGAAACTCAAATTTGAGTACAATGGTCAAACCAAAGAAGTTACCACTGGCACTGATGGTTACGCCGCTTTAAACGACATCAAGGCCGGTACCCAAGTCAAAGTTTCAGAAGTAACCGCACCTAATGGCTACGTTAATAAAGGTGAAATCAAGACGGCCACGATCGCACCTAATCAAACAATCGAAGTCGTTCTTGGCAACAAAGAACAACTTGGTAATGTAAATCTAACGAAGATTGGCCGCCAATTTGGCACCAATATGTTTAACAAATACTATTCATTAAATGGCGCCATGTATGGCATCTATTCAACCGATGGTAAAAAAGTTGGAACGATCACTACCGATAGTACTGGTAAAGGTGCGCTACAAAATCTAAAACTCGGTAACTACTACGCCGTTGAAGAAAAAGCTCCGGCCGGTTATATTCTTAACAACGAGAAGGTACCTTTTGAGTTGAAATATGCTGGTCAAAATGTCGCGGTCACTGCTACTTCGGTTAAAGCGACCGATGATGAACAATTCGGTACTGCCACTTTGATCAAGGAAGATACTAAAACTGGTAAAACGCCACAAGGCGCTGCATCACTTGATGGTGCTGTCTATGAACTACATCGAGCTTCAAATGATGAACTAGTTGATACCGTTACGATTAAAAACAATCAAGCAAGTGTCGCCAATCTAAAGTTAGACGACTACTACTGGCTCGAAAAAGCAGCGCCAACTGGCTACATTAAAGATACAGAAAAACATGCATTCAAACTGACCTACGCTGGGCAAAATGCGAAAACAGCCACCGTATCAACAACCGTTAAAGAACAAGTCATTACTGGTGGCTTCGACTTAATCAAGATTGGTAACTATGATTGGCACACCGCACTTTCTAGCCATTTAACTGGTAAAGAAAACAAGTCTAATCCACTGGCTAATGTTGAGTTTACAGTCACTAGCAACACAACAAATAAGGTCGTCACAACGGGTACAACCGATAAAGAAGGTTATCTCAAATTTACTGATCTACCCTATGACACTTATACCGTGACGGAAACAAAAACACCAGAAGGCTATAAAACCGCCGATCCATTCAAAGTCACGATTCATCAACAAAACGAGACCCATCATTATTCAGTCGTCAATAATGTATTGGAAGAACGTTTGAAAGTAGTCAAAGCTGACGCCGAATCCGGCAAAACAATTCCGCGTGCCAACGCTGGCTTTAAAATTAAATCACTACAAACTGGTAAATATGTTTCCATGCCTAATCTCAATCATGACGGGACAACAGACACTTTTATGACTAATGAAGAGGGCTACTTGACCACAACTGAGGCACTCCCCTATGGTCAATATGAATTAGTCGAAACACAAGCACCATTAGGCTATGTTCTTGCCAAAGACCCAGCTAAATTTTCGATCACTGGCAAAGATAGTGATGGTATTGTGACCGTCAAATTTACGGATAAGTCGCAAAAAGGTATTGTCACTTTGCATAAAACTGGTGCCACGCCTGTTGAGGTAACTAAACAGTCAACCAAGTACGGCGAACAATACGGTTTTAACTATGACTACACCCCACTGGCCGGTGCCAAGTTTGAATTTACTGCCAGTAAAAATATCACCACCGCTGATGGTACTGTCCACGCCAAAAAGGGTGAGATTGTCGCCACGGCTACGACTGATGCTAACGGACAAATCAAAACCCCACAACTTTATCTCGGTAAATACTCAGTTAAAGAAGTTGCCGCACCAAATGGCTTTATTCTCAATGACAAGCCAATTGATTTTGAATTAAAATACGCTGGTCAAAATGTTGAAGTGACTTCAACTTCTCTCAAAGCGACTAACGATTTTCAGAAATTAAACGTGGTGGTTAACAAGCAAGCTGAACAAATCAAGAGTTGGGATAAAAACAAACCCACGCTTGAAAATAAAGCTGCTAATGGTCAAGTCTTCGGACTGTTCAGTAAAGCTGGCTACACCAATAGCGACATCAAGGTTCCGGCAAAGGCATTAGTCGCAACTGCGATCGTCAAAGATGGTAAAGCAACCTTTGCCGACATTCAATTGCCTGAAGATAGCTATTATGCGCAAGAACTAGATGCCGGTGAAGCTTATCAGCTTGATGACCAAACTTATGATTTTGAATTTAAGGCAACTGACAACACCGCGACTAAAAATTTCACGATCAATGATGATAAGGACGCCCCAATTCTAAATAAACTACACTTCAACGAATTTACCTTTAAGAAAATCAACGAGACCGCTAAGTTAGTTGAAGATAAAGGTTATCAATTCACTTTTGATGGCAACGCCAAGGGTGCGGTGTTTGAATTACTAGATAAGGATAAGAAAGTCATTCAAACCACTACAATTGATGACAAGTCGATTGGTGCCTTCAAGAATGTACCGGTTGGCACCTTCTATTTACGGGAAAAGACTCCTTCCGCGACCAATCTTGTTTTGACTAAGGACTTAACTAAAATTGTTTCAACCAAAACTGGTATCACTGTCTATGATGCTAAAGGTCAATTAATTAGTCAGGATAAAAAACAGGCAGACGAAAAAGCAACAACTGAAACTAAAGAAACCACCAAAAAACCAGAAATTAGTTTCACACTGAAAAATAATTTGATCAAGGGTACTGGTGAATTAACCAAGACTGATGTCAGCAATGGTAAAGTCTTGCCAAACACTGGTATTAAAGTTCTCGATCAAGATGGCAAAACAGTTGTATCAGGTCGGACTAATGACAAGGGTATTTTCAGTTTTGCCAACCTGCCTGCTGGCAAATACCAATTTGTGGAGTATGACGCACCAAAAGGTTACAAGATCAATGAAACACCTGTCGATTTTGAAATCACTAAAGATGGTGAAATCGTCAAGGCGCAAATGAAAGATGAAGCGGTCGATAGGCCACTAATTCACCTACCACAAACTGGTGAAGAACGTAATCAATTGTTAAGCGTTATTGGCGTGATTCTACTATTAATCACTAGCTTAATTGTCTGGTGGATTCATCATTCAAGAAAAACTAATGCGGATTTTTATGACGATGAAGATGAAGATGATAACTGGAACAATGAATAGTCTCTCCCATCGGAAAGAGTGATCGTATGCCAAAAGAAAAAATTGATTCTGTTTTTAAT